>JBOHXA010000001.1:0-20603 GCA_050737335.1 Limisphaerales bacterium
GAACGTCGGCATTTGTGCCCCCATGTCCAGCATGGTTTCACCGGCAAAAATGTTTCCATAGAGCCTCATCGCGAGGGCCACCGGACGCCCAAAGAGAATGGAAACGACTTCCATCGCCCCAATGAAAAGGAACAGCAGCGCAATGATCGGCAGCACGACCGCATTGACCTTCATTTTGACCCCAAAAATGTGCTTGGCAAAACCCCACACGCCATTGTAACGGACCGCCCAATAAAGGCTCATGATTAAAAAAACCGCGGTCATCGCCACCGTCAGGTTCGCGTCGGTCGTCGGCGGGCGGAACAGCGGCAGATGAATATCCCTGACGTTAAAGGGCAGGACGCTGCCCTTGACCGGGGTGCCATAGCCAATACTGCCCACGCCGGGAATCAGGTCCACGTAATTGCACATGACGATGAAAATGAGAAAAGTAGTCGCGAACGGAAAGACCCAGCGCGTGACCCGCTTGTCCAGAACGTCGGCCATGAAACTTTCCCAGGCTTCGACGATGGCTTCCAGCACGTTTTGCATTCCGGCGGGTATTTCTTTGATGTTTTTTGGAGTCGTGGCGCGCACGATTACCAGAATGACAGCGGCCACGATCCATGAGCAAATCACCGAATTGGTCACCGGAAGGTCAAGCGCCCTTGGCCACCAACTTGAGAAAATAGAGGGCACATTTTTGTTCGGTGAAGCGCCAATATAAAAGAGCGGCGGCGGCGCGGCCGATGGCAATTCCTCCTCCGATGCGGCGGCAGTGGCTGAAGGTTGTGTGGTAGTTGACTTATGGACAGCGTTGCTTCCGTCCATTTGCGGCAACGATTTGGCCTTCACCGCGTAAATCGCGGCGAAAAACACGCACACAAGGGCGATGGCAAAAAATCGCTTCACTTATAAAATGGTTTTTACAATGACAAATTGCCCGCTTAAATCAGCACCGTTGCGGGCCAAACGAACGCAAAAGCTATCTAATCGTGAAAAATTTCACAAGCAAATTTTGGAGAAATTTTCGAGTGTTACCAGACATCCGCATTGATTCGCGGACCATTGAAAAGAATGACGCAAAAACGCAGGAAAGTCCGGCTAGCAAAAGAGAAAGAGACCAATGCGATGCCGAATTGCCGCCGGGTGGCTCGTGCGATATGTGAGTTCAATTCAGGGTTTCAATTCAAGAATCAGCCGAGCCGTCGTTATTCACCGTGGGGAATAAGTGAGGTTTTTTGAATAATTAAGCGGAAATTTCTAATCTCGATGGTGGGAATAACCTATTTGTAACTTTTTGAAAATTCTTCTTGAAAGCACAACATGTAGTGGTATGATGGCCACTGTTCCCCAACTAATTGGGGCAAAAAAATGGGTCGGTTTAATGATTTTTCGTCGTTTTTCATCGAAATAAAATGCGAATGTCTGTCGGTTCCTTCTCTTGAACCACCGGACTAGAACGCTTAAAGTTAAAAATGGAGTGAAATATGATTGACACACGCGAGGAAGTTTTGCCACCGGTTCCAACAATCAATCGCCGCAGCCCGGGGAAAGTTTCCGGGGCCCGCGAGAAGAAGAAGAATAAGGCTGCCAGAAAGTATTTGCGGATTGAGCGCCTGTTCAGCGATGCACGGGTCAAGCCGTTCGACCAGGTGGAGTGGGAGCGCCGCACGGCTGAAATCACCGATGACGCTGGCAAGGTGATCTTCAAACAGGAAAGCGTGGAGATGCCAAAGTCCTGGTCGGCGCTGGCAACGAAAGTTGTCGTTTCAAAATACTTTTACGGCGAACAAAACACGTCGGAACGCGAGACATCCGTGCGCCAACTCATTCATCGAATTGCGCGGACCGTCGCGGATTGGGGTGTTGCCGACGGGTATTTCAGCAAGGCTGACGGCGAAGTTTTTTACGATGAACTGACATGGCTGTGCCTGAATCAATACGGCGCATTCAATTCGCCGGTATGGTTTAACGTTGGACTGTTCCACCAATACGGCATTGGAAAGGCGTCCGGCAAGGGCAATTGGTTTTACAATCGCAAAACGGGGGCGGCCGAGCGGGCGCAGACGCAATATGAATATCCGCAGTGCAGCGCGTGTTTTATCCAGAGCGTGGACGACAACATGGAAGACATCATGCGCCTGGCGTCCAGCGAGGCGATGCTCTTCAAGTTCGGTTCCGGGACGGGCACCGATTTGTCACCGTTGCGTTCGAGCAAGGAGAAGTTGAGCGGCGGGGGGCGTCCGAGCGGGCCGATGAGTTTTTTAAAAGTCTATGATCAGGTGGCGAACGTGGTGAAATCCGGAGGCAAGACGCGGCGCGCGGCCAAAATGAATACGTTGCGGGACTGGCACGGGGACATTGAAGAATTTATTGACGCCAAACAAAAGGAAGAGAGGAAGGCCTGGGCACTCATCGAGCAGGGCTACGACGGCTCATACAACGGCGACGCTTATGGCAGCGTCATGTATCAAAATGAGAATCTATCCGTGCGGGTGAGCGACAATTTCATGAACGCGGCGCAGGGGGGAAAGGAATGGTGGACGCGCGCCATCACGACGGGTAAGCCGCTTGAAAAGAAAGACGCGGCGAAATTGCTGATGAAGGTCGCCGAAGGCACGTGGATTTGCGGCGATCCCGGGATGCAATACGATGGCGCGATTCAAAAATGGCATACGTGCAAAGGCACTGAACCGATTCATTCGACAAATCCGTGCAGCGAATACGTTTTCATCAATAATACCGCGTGCAATCTGGCATCGTTAAACCTGATGAAGTTCAAGCGTGAGAACGGAAAATTTGACATGGAGCGTTTCAAAGCCGCCGTGCGTATATTTATCACCGCCCAGGAAATCCTGGTGGACAATGCGAGCTATCCGACGCGGGACATAGCCGAGAACTCGCACGTGTTTCGCACGCTTGGCCTGGGCTATGCCAATCTGGGCTCGCTCATCATGAGTTACGGGTTGTCTTACGACAGCGATGAAGGGCGCGCGTTGGCCGGCGCCATCACGTCCATCATGACCGGCCACGCGTACGAACAAAGCGCGGAACTGGCGGCGAACATGGGCCCCTTTCCGGGGTACCGTGACGCGCGTTGCGCCCACGTAGCGCGCCCGGCGGCCAAAGACAATATTGAATCCATGCTCGGCGTGATTGAATCGCATCGTGATGCCGTGGAAGCCATTCACCCCAGCGCGGAATTCGGCTATCTCAAGGAAGAAGCGCGGCGTTGTTGGGACCGCGCCCTGACGCGCGGGCGGCAGGCGGGATATTGCAACGCGCAGGTCACGGTGCTGGCGCCAACGGGCACGATTGCGTTTTTGATGGATTGCGATACGACCGGCGTGGAGCCGGACATCGCGCTGGTCAAATACAAACTGCTCGCCGGGGGCGGCATGTTGAAAATCGTCAACCGTGGTCTGCCGCAGGCCTTGCAGCGCCTTGGCTACAGCGCCAGGGAAATCGAAGGCATTGTTTCGCACATCGAGAAATTCGACACCATCGAAGACGTTGAGGAAGAGGGCAAGACCGTTCATAGCGGCCTTAAGCCGGAGCATTTGGGTGTATTTGATTGCGCGTTCAAGCCGCATCGGGGCAAACGCAGCATCCATTATCTGGCTCATCTGAAAATGATGGCCGCGGCCCAACCGTTCATCAGCGGGGCCATCTCCAAAACCGTCAACATGCCCAAAGAGAGCACCGTTGAAGAAATCCGGGACACGTATGCGCAGGCATGGAAGATGGGACTGAAATGCGTCGCGATTTACCGGGACGGATCGAAACGGTCTCAGCCGCTGAATACAAAGAAGACCAATGAAGGCGGCGAGAAAATTGCCACGGGCCAAACCGCGCTCGAAAATCGGGTAAAAGAACTGGAAACCGAGGTCGCGAAACTTCGCGCCGGCGCGGGCCGTCCCATACGCCGGCGGTTGTCCGACACGCGCCCTGCCCTTACACACAAGTTCGATATTGCCGGCCATGAAGGTTATTTGACGGTGGGTCTGTATGACGACGGCCAGCCCGGTGAATTGTTCATCACCATGGCCAAGGAAGGCTCGACGATTGGCGGATTGATGGACACGATCGGCACATTGACGAGCATGGCGTTGCAATACGGCGTGCCACTGGAAACCCTGTTGAAGAAGTTCGCGCATCAACGCTTCGAGCCGAGCGGCTTCACGAAGAATCCGGAAATCCGGAATGCCTCATCCATCATTGATTACGTGTTCCGGTGGCTGGCGCTGCAGTTTGTGCCGGGCTATCGGCAATCGGTGGCTGCGTTGAATTCCGCCCAACCTGAACTGGCAATGCCCGGGCTCCTTGAAGAGGTCAAAAAAAAAATAGACCGGCCAGTTCCTGAATTGCCAATTGCCGAGGACACGGAAACCGTCGAAGTTAAAAGCAATGGCAACGGCAACGGCCATGAAAATGGCACTGGAAAAGGCCATAGCCGTCGCGCGTTGGATCTGACGGCGATGATTACCAATCAGCAGGACGCGCCCACCTGCCCCAATTGCGGGCATGTAGCCGTGCGCAATGGCGCCTGCTACAAGTGCCTCAATTGCGGCGAAAGTTTGGGCTGCTCCTAAAGTGAACCCGAGGAAACAGGCAACTGCGAACCTCTCACTGTCGGCCATTTTTGGAATGTCGAAGAAGGTTCCACTTTATTCGAAGCGTTTGGCCGTTGCGGCGGAGATCAATCCAGAAGCGCGTGGCATTTCCCATAGTTGAAAAGTCAAACTCCGCTACCTATCGTATATTGCGCGACTGAATGTCCTTTTAGTGGCACTGTTTGTCCTGATTAAGCATAGACAAAACGCGGTTCTTTTTTAATACTTTATAGACCGTGTTGAATACATTGGCGGTATGGACGCCTGAAAAGTTGCAGGCAGGTTCAGGGCATTGAAATTGGAAGTGAAATGTAAGTGGCGACCGTTTAATCAGCCGTCAAATGGCACGGGGCGCCCTTCGGCGCCAGCGCCAGAAATTGAATAATTTTAGAATGAATTTGCTTGTGGAAAGAAAAGCGTCACCTCGTATTAAAACCATTCTCCTGGTGGATGATAATGATGATATCCGCGTTTTGACGAAATGGTTTTTTGATAATGTGGGCTATGTGGTGGACACGGCGCGAAGCGCTGAAGAAGCGTTGTCCCGCTTCGACCCGAAAACGCACGACCTGATTTTGACGGACAATTCAATGTCCGGGATGACCGGCGCCGAATTGGCGCATGTCATCAAAATGCGCTCTCCCTCGACACTCATCGTCATGTTCACAGGAAACCCGCCCCCGGACAAGTCATGCATAGACTCGTTGATTCCCAAACCTGCGAGTTTGCTTGACGTGAAAGAAACGATGGATAAATTACTGGAAGGGCTCGGCGAGTAAGGATTTTTTGCCGACCCTCAGGCGATTCACGTAGCGTTTCAAAGGAATATCACCAGCCAGGCGAACGCGCATTTTAATGGCGTTGTTTGGCCTAAAAGTGTATGATACAGGCTGAAATGCGTATGCAGCCTTGGAATCGTTGGCTGCCGGGCCTTTGGCGCCGGACCAGTCGAGCGCGTATCAATGGTGTCAATGCGCCCGCGCTCGTAAGATCAATAGATTGGATTGTGAAATAAACTATGCTTGGGGACGACCATTTTAAATTGCGTTTGATTCGCCTGCAACCATCAGAAGCCTGGGTGAATGAATCGCGGGCTGAAGACGAATTTACCTTTGTATTTTTAAAGGGCGGCGTCGCCAAATATGTTTTTCCGAACGCCGCGCACAGGCTTGTGCCTGGAAACGTCCTGATATTTAACAGGCACTCGGTGGGCCGGTTGCAGTCTGACGAAAAGAGTGAATCGGTTTTTGCCACATTTTCTCTCCTTTTTGAGCATTTGTTTCCGCTGTTTTCCAGCGAAGAAATTGCTCTGCTTCACGACGTCATGAACAATTTAAAGGCCGGGCGGATTTTTTCCGCCGGCAGCGGCGTGGCTGCGGAGTGCCAGCCTTTGTTGGAGATGGCTCACACGTTGCCCCCGCTTCAGCAGCGCAGCCAGTTGTTGCGGATTGTCTCGGCCATTCTGGCCGACGAGTTTAAAAACGTTCATACGCACCGAAGCGGCCTGCGCTGGTCAGAAGACCATATGATTCAGGTGTTCGAAAAACTCTCATCCAATGAATTGTTGAAGCTTTCGGTGGATGAATTGGCGATGAAGTTTAGTTGCAGCCGCCGGCACCTAAACCGTTTGTTTCATCAACATTTTGGACTTTCTATAACGGCCTTACGGATGGAGATACGTCTTTTGAAGGCCGTGTCCCTGCTTCGAAATCCCCGGGAAAAGGTCATCAATGTCGCCGAACAGTGCGGCTTCAATCATCTGGGACTTTTTAACACCTGTTTCAAGAAGAGATACGGCGCCAGCCCAGGCCGATGGCGAAAGGTCGCTTTGCATTCGGAGAATTCGTCGGCCCGAAATGCCGAAGGCAGGAGCACCTGTCCTCTTCACGCGAATGGATTGTGTCCCTGGGGCGGGCAGACAACGGCGCCGCCCCTGCCGACTAGAAAGGCGGGTTCCTCGACGTTTGGTTTGCGCGCGAGGCCGTCGGAGGCCCGACCCGGCGTGGGAGTGTAACAACGCAAGAACAGCGGCGGCAGCCTCGAGCGCGGCTGCGCTCCCTGCCGATCCGCCAAATCAAAAGTGTTTTTTCCTGAATCCTGGAAGAGTTAGAGCGACAGTGATGCCGAGGCAACTCCAGCCGAACCAATCACCATGACGGGTGTAAAAGGTGGGCGAATGTTTCAGCAACGGCAGGTCAAAGATCATTGCCCCGGGACCATAGACGGTGCCACTGGCATCGCGGAAAATTTCCCGTTCCCGGCCGTTGGCATCAATCCAGCAGGTAATGCCGTTGTTGCAACAGCGGACCAATGGAATTCCATTTTCAACGGCCCGGAAAATGGCGCTGACCTCATGCTGCCATTGTTCCGCGCTTTGTCCGAACCAGCCGTCGTTGGTCAGGTTTACCAAAAAGTTCGCGCCGCCCGCGGCGGCTTTGCGAGCCAGTTGCGGGAACACGTCCTCGAAACAAATCAAGGGTGAGGCGCTGGCATTCAAATTTTTGAACTCGAATTGGACCGCGTTAGTTCCGGCCGTGAAGCCCCCGGTAATCGGCGTGAGCCATTTCATCAGCGGCAACCACGCCATCGGAACATATTCGCCAAACATCACCAGCTTTTGCTTATGATAAATCTCGTTGAACCGCAGGCCGCCATCCGGCCCGGCCAAAAAAGCGGCGTTAAATATGTCATTGTCGTATTCGTTGGTCGCATTCGGTCGGGGCACGACATCATCTGAGTCAAAAATGAGCCAGAGATGGCGCTGACGGGCCAGATTGGAAATGGCAGGATAGGTGGTTTCATCGAGTTCCGGCACGGCGGACTCGGGCCATACGAGCAAATCCACGCGATTCGTCAGCGCGGTTTCCGAGAGTTGGAGCAATTGATGGAAACGCGCGGCGGCGGCATTTTCGTCCCAAATCAGATTCTGCGGAATTGCCGGCTGCACCAGGGCAACCCGCAACGTGGCGACCGCCGGAGAAGGCCGGCTTGCCGCAATTTCGCCCCATGCAAACAAAACGGCTACGACCAATAGCGGCGGAAAAATTTCCAGTTGCCAGGCGAAGCGCGATTGGGGCGCGGAGATAATCATTTGCACGGCCGAATAGATGGATAACGACGTCCAGACGAGGATGAATGAAACGCCGTAAACCCCGACAAGCGACGCTATGTGGATCAGCGGAATCAATTTGAACTGCGAATCGCCCAAAAAGTCCCACGGAAACCCGCCGAGAAGGCGGGCGCGGATCATTTCCAGCGCCACCCACGCGGCCGCGCCGCCGAGTCCCCACAAGACCCGCGACCCCCAGGATTGGGCGAGCCAGCGCGGAAACAAAGAAACGGCCCAGGTCCACGCGCCCATGTATAACGCAAGCACGCCGCATAAAGCCAGCCAGCCGGCGCCCGGACCGAGCGGAATGGAATGCCATGTATAAGGAATATCCAGCAGCCAATAGAGCGACACAAGCCACAACGACAGACCCGCGATATAACCTACGCGAAAGGCGTCGCCGGCCGATTTGTTCCCGGCCGCGAAAATGAGGAGCCCGGGAGCAATCCATGCGCCTCCGGCAAAATCCAGCTTGGGAAACACCGCGGCCATTAAAAGACCCGCCAGAATCGCAACTAAATAACCGCTGCGTATAAACAATTCGTTCAAAACATTTTTCAACGTAGCCAATGAGGAGCGGGTTTCACAAAATGCCCCGGCCACGTGCGCCACGGCCGCGGCTTTTTTTTGCACGGCCGCGCTGGCATTGACGACGATCGCATGACGGGCGCCCCGCCACACCGCCACATCCACCGCCGAATTGCCCGCGTAATCGAAGCCGCGCTCCCCAAATTTTCCAACGAGCGCCTTTAATTTGGTTGCGCCGCGCAAATTGGAGCGGCCATCGCTGGCCAGGACCTCCTCGAAGATTCCAAAAAAATCCGCCAGCGGCCGGGCCATTTCGAAATCTGAAGCGGTGGCAAGAACCAATTTTCGGCCGCCGGCTTTTTGTTCGCGCAGCCACGCCAGGAATTTTGCATTCACTGCCAAATTGGCGGGATTGAATCGAACGCGCCGGGCCAGACGGCGTTTCAAAAAGGCCCGGCCGCGCGTCCACCAGAACAATATCGCGAATAACGCGAACGGATTGCGCCGAAGGCGCCGGGCCAGCGCTTCCCACATCAAATCCGTTTCGATCAGCGTTCCATCCAAATCCACGACCAGCGGGACTTGGTTTTCGGCGGGCGATTGCTGCATGAATTTGATTTTAACAGAAGCCTCATGGGAAATTAGAAATGAAAAATAAAAATTAAGTTTCCAATGATCCCGCGGCATATTTTAAAAAAGCTAATTTTTGAATTCCCCCGGCCAGGCCCATGTCAAAAGTTCGTTGAAGCGCAATCGCTGGGAACTGGACTTTTGCGCTGAAAACGGATAAAATTCTGATTCGGGAAGTTCGGGCCAACGGATTTTTTATCAAGGATATGCCGCGAGAACCAAAATATCGAACGTTTTACCAACTCCTTGTCGGAATATGGCTGATGCTCTCGATTGCGGGCGTTGTGGCAGCCGCCGTTTTCTGGGGCCGGGTCTCGGAGGGCGCCGTCGCAGTCCGACGATGGGACGCCACGAGGCCGGAACTGGATCAAATTCTTCAAACGATTTTGGAGAGTGAAACCGGCGTCAGAGGATTTCTTATCACGGCAGATACAAATTTTCTGGCCCCCTATTATCGGGTCCAGGTCAATTACGGGCGCGAATTTGACAATCTTGTCAGGATGACCACGGGCAATCCGAGCATGCTTGACGCGGTTTTGGAATTACGGGCATTGTCGGCGAAACTGGCGGACTATAACCAGCGGGCCATCGCCGCCAGGAAGCTGAATTATGAGAGCGCCCGCGCATTGGCCGCGTCGGGCGAAGGGCGAACGATCATGGATCAAATCCGCGCGCAGGTATCGGCGCTGGGCCAAATTTATTATAGTCAAAAATCAAGGTCGCAAGAGGCGATGAACACGGAGTTGTCCCGCGCGATTTGGACCAGCCTGGCCGCCGGAATTGTTGGAGTGGTGGCTGGAATCATGGCAGTCTGGCTGGCGCGCCTAGCCAGGAAAAAGCAGGCGCGCGAAATGGATTTGGTTAATGCCATGGTCCAGGCCGAACGCAGCAGTCGTGAAAAAAGCGCATTTCTGGCGAACATGAGCCATGAAATACGCACTCCCATGAATACCATCCTCGGTTTTAGCGAGCTATTGCAGGGAGAGTTAGAGGACATCAAGCACCAGAAATACATCCAGTCCATCCGCTCGAGCGCCGCGTCTCTGCTCCAACTCATTAACGATATTTTGGATATGTCTAAAATTGAAGCGGGCGTGCTGGAATTGCATCCGGAACCTACAGACTCAGGGGAAATTTGTGATTTTATCCAAACCTTGTTTTCGGAGCCTGCGCTCAAAAAAGGCATTGGTTTTACGTGTCGGCTCGCGCCGGCGTTGCCTCGCTCACTCCTGATAGATCGCGTGCGGCTCCGGCAAATCATGGTCAATCTGGTCGGCAATGCGATCAAATTCACGGACCATGGCAGTGTGCAGGTGCGGGTATCTTTCGAAAGTCAAAGGGGCGCCGGCCGTGTGGCGCTGTGCATCGAGGTTGTGGATACCGGCGTGGGCATTCCCCCGGACAGGCTCGACGCCATTTTCAAGCCATTCGTGCAGGCCGGAATGCATCGTGAAAAGGAAATCCAAGGCACCGGTCTGGGCCTTTCCATCGTCAAACGCCTGACCGAACTAATGGGAGGCACAGTCACGGTAACCAGCGCCTTGGGACAAGGGTCGGTCTTTTCGCTGCGTTTTCCAAACGTCCCGATTTCCGTGCGCGTGCCCGCCACGTCCAAAATCGCGGCCGAGGGCAAGGTGGATTTCAACAGACTTCGGCCGGCGACCTTGCTCGTCACGGATGACAACGAAGCCAACCGGCAGTATATTGAAGGCATCTTCAAAAACAGCCATCACCGCCTCATTTTTTGTTCCAGCGGGAAAGAAGCCATTGAACGGGCGCGCGAAATCATTCCGGATATTGTCTTGCTGGATGTGCGAATGGCGGGGATGGACGGCGATGAGGCGCTGGGCGAAATCCGGAAGATTCCTGGCATGGAACTGGTACCGGCCATCGCCGTGACAGGGACCGGAGACAAGAACGGTCTCTTTAGCGGCTACGTGCGCAAACCATTCTCGCCACGCGAGTTATTCGATGAATTGGCAGAGTTTCTGCCGCGCTCCGGCTCGGGGGAGAATCCCGCGCGCGCCGAAACGTTCTTTCCGGGGGATACCGCCATTGGCGCGGTCCCGGATGAATTGCTTTCACAGTTGCGGCAATTGCTGGCCGATCCCTGGCGGAGCCTGTGTAATAGCATGGCTGTGAACGAAACCAAAACATTCGCCTGTCGGCTTGAAATTCTGGCGGAACAATGGCATTATAAACCATTGACAGCGTATGCGGGGAAATTGCGCCACGCCGCCGAGACATATGCCGTCAATGATTTGGAGAAACACCTGGGCGACTTCGCCGCACTGGTGGAAACGTTTGCACAAAACAAGGAGAAAAGCTTAGCTGATGAAAGCAGTGGTTTCAATGCGCCGCTGGCGGACGCGGGTGAAAGGGCCGCGCCGCGTTTAGAGCCAGGACACGTCCACAATGAATCCTAATGGAAAAAATTCGAGCAATCCTGCTCGCAACGAGGTCAACGGCCCTGCGCATCCGCGCATTCTGGTTGTGGACGATCAGGCCTCAAACGTCCAGGTGGTGGGCCTGATTCTGGGGAATTTGGGTTACGAAATCATCCCGGCGTCCGACGGCGCCACGGCCTTAAAACGGGTTGCGGCTCTGATTCCAGACTTGATCCTGCTCGATTTGCTGATGCCCGGCATGAGTGGCCGTGACATTTGCCTCCAGATTAAGAAAAACCCCGAGTGGCGCGATATTCCGATTATTTTCCTTTCCGCAGCGGACGATAAGGACCTGATCGTCAGCGCCTTGGACGCCGGGGGGGTAGATTATATTACCAAACCGTTCAACCAGGCTGAATTGGTTTCGCGGGTGCGCACGCAATTGGCCCTGAAGGCCGCCCGGGACCGGCTCAAGGAACTGGCCGAAGACAAGGACGAGTTGCTGGGCATCCTAGCGCACGACTTAAAGAACCATCTTGGCGGCCTTAATATGAGCACCAAATTGCTGTGCGAGCGCATTCGCAACCTTCACGACGAACGTATCCAGCGTTTGGCGGACAACGCCTTTTATTCGAGCGGCCAGTTGCTTGCCTTTGTAAAGGACTTTTTGGCCAACGCGGCGGCCGAACACCGATTTGAGCCGCAATTGACCACGGTGGACGTTGCGGATGCCGCCAGCGCCGCCATTCGGCTCTTTGAAGACCGCTTGCGCCACAAACAATTGGATATCCACACCGAATTCCCGGACAATGAATTGATCGCCTGGGCCGATGCCCACGCCGTGGAACAGGTTTTCAGCAACCTTCTTTCCAATGCAGTCAAATTTTCGCCCAATGAAAAAAAAATCTACATCAGTGTCCGTGCCAACGGGACCTGGGTAGAATGTTCCATTCGGGATGAAGGACCGGGTTTCACCGATGCTGATAAGGCGCGGATGTTTCGCCGGTACGGGCGCCTTTCGGCACGGCCAACGGGGGGCGAAACCTCGACCGGGCTGGGATTGAGTATCGTTCGCAAGCTCGTCCTGGCCATGAACGGTGAAATAACCTGCGACAGCACTCCCGGACAGGGCGCGACGCTGACTGTCCGTCTCCCCAAAGCTCCCAAAAATTAATTCATATGGATTTTCTTGTTATTGATGACGATAAAACATTTCGTGATGCCACCTGCTTTCTGATCGAAGACGAAGGCCACTACGCCGAGGGCGTGGATTCGGGCCAGGTGGGCATGACCTGGCTCAAAGATGAAAAATTTGACGCCGTTCTTTTGGACATGAACCTGGGTCCGGAAAATGGCCTGGACGTTCTGACGCAAATCCAGAAGCAATATCCGCAAATCCCCGTCGTGATCATCACGGCCCAGGGAAGCATTCAAACGGCGGTCGAGGCCATGCGCCGCGGCGCGGCGGATTTCCTGGAGAAACCGTTTCAGCGAGAGCAGTTCCTTACGGTGCTGGCGCGCATCCAGCGCCTGGGCAGGATGGGACAACAAATCAGGCGGCTCGAGCAGGAAGTGAGCGAAAACCGCGCCCAAAGCATTGAGCCTATCTTTAATTTCAACAATCCGGCCATACGCGATGCAATGGATGTGCTCATGCGCGCCGCCAAGACGCCGGCCTCGATTCTCATTCTGGGAGAAAGCGGCACTGGAAAAACGGTCGCCGCCCGCGTCGTGCATCAAAACAGCCATCTGGCTGACAAGCCATTCGTCACGGTCAGCTGCCCAAGCCTCTCGAAGGAACTTTTGGAAAGCGAACTCTTTGGACATGTCAAAGGCTCATTCACCGGTGCAATAAAGGACCATTGGGGTAAAGTCCGCGCGGCCGATGGCGGGACGTTGTTCCTGGATGAAATCGGGGACCTGCCCATAGAAATTCAGCCCAAACTCTTGCGCCTGCTCCAGGAACGCGAGTATGAGCGCCTGGGCGAAAACGTCACACGCCAGGCGAACGTTCGCATCATCGCCGCCACAAATCGGGACCTCAAGAAGCGGGTTGCCGAAGGCGTCTTCCGCGAAGACCTCTATTTCCGCTTGAACGTCATCGCCGTGGAAATGCCGCCCTTGCGGATGCTCGACAGTGACGTCATCCGTTTTGCGGAACATTATGCGAAATTTTTCGCCGCTCAATGCGCGCGCAAGATCGAGGGCATTTCTCCGGACGCGGTCGGTTGCATCCGCGCCTATGGCTGGCCCGGGAACCTTCGCGAGCTTCGCAATGCCATCGAACGCGCCGTGATAATGGCCAAGCACGATAAAATCCTGCCCGTGGATTTTCCGGCCGAAATGTGCGAAAACAAGTCCGGCTCGCTTGCCGATGGCGCTGTCGCGCAGATTGGCTCGCTCATTTCGCTGGACAAGCTCGAAGAAATCCACCTGCGGAAAATTCTCGAGCGCACCCCAAGCCTCACCGAAGCCGCGCAGATACTGGGCATTGACCAGGCGACGCTCTATCGCAAGCGAAAAAAGATCGGGCTGGAATAAGACCGATGCTTATTCTTTTCAACTGACCAGCGGCGGCATCGGACAATCGAGTGTATCGCAAATGGCGCGCAGCAATTCCGCCTCGCTCTCCATAATGACGCCGTCCGCGCCGGCCACGTGCGCGCACGCCTCAATGACGTTCTTTTTGATGATGGGCGCGGCCTGTCCGAGACGGTTGAGCGACGCGTCAAGTTGCCGGACGCCGCATTGGTCGGGCGGAAGCAAGCCCAACTCACTGTCCTCCGGGGCGCGCAAATATGGCGCGCCGCTATCGAAGGCCTTTTGAATTTCGCCGTCCTTGTTGGCGCCGGCGCCGGCGAGCGCGGACAGAACGACCGAGCAATCCGGCGCGAGGGGTTTTATCGAATAGTATTGCACGATCGGTTTGACCGCGCCGTGAAATTGGGAGTCCAAATGGCGAAGAACAATTTTTTGGATGACGAATTCGAATAGTTCGGCTTTGCCGCCGCTGTTGACGAGCCAGGTCAAAGTTTTCGAAAACACGTCGTATTGGTCCGCGCTCAATTGTTTGAGCGCGCCGAGCGCCAGGCTCAACATGGGCAGATGCGCATGGGCGGCGGCCTGGCAGACATCAGGATAGAGCGCGGCTGTTTTGTCGCGGACGGGAGTCCCGGCTTGCTGTTCCAGTCCGGCCAATTGTTGCGCCCGCTGGTTTTGGTCATCGCTCAGGAGCATGGCATAGACCAGCGCCATCGCGTCGGACGGTTCGCGCGCGGCGGCGCGCACGCTCGCGGGCAATGAATCGCGCAATTGTTCGGCATATTTGAGATGAAGAGGCGTCGGGTTCCCAAGATTGGGCAGGACAGCATGCGGTTTGATTGCCGGCAGGTCCGCGCCACCCGATAGAACCGCCCCGCTCATCACGGCGCCAAAAATGTTCGGCGTCGGTATCCGGGGCGGACGTGGCCGCGACTGCGACGACTGCGGCTGAACGCCAGCCTCTTCGTCATAGCGCACTTCAGGAAACGCGCCGTCAAATGCCGGTTCAAAGGCGCGGATGCGGTCCACGAGCGGCGGATGGGTTTCCAACAGACTGATAAAGGGTTCACTCACTCCGTTGCCGAAAAACATATGCGAAAGTTCCTCGGCATGGGCATGGCTGAGGCGCGATCCCATTTCACCCAGGCCGCCGATTTTTTTCAAGGCGCCGGTGATGCCCGAGGGGTTGCGGGTGAACTGAACCGACGAGGCATCGGCCAAAAACTCGCGCTGCCGGCTCACGGCCGCCTGAATCAGGCGGCCAAAGAAAACGCCGATGTAGCCGACAATAAGAAGAACAATGCCCAAAAGAGCCGGCGCGGCAGCATTGCCGCGCCGTCCCCCGCCCCGTATGGTCTGCAATAAAATCCGTCCAATAATGGCGATACAAAGAATGCCAAAGATCGTGCCCATGAGACGCAAGTTCAGGCGCATATCGCCGTTGAGGATATGGCTGAATTCATGACCAATCACCCCCTGGAGTTCATCACGCGTAAGAATCCTCATGCAACCGCGCGTGACGGTGACGGTGGCGTCGCCGGGTTTATGACCGGCGGCAAAGGCATTGATGCCGTCTTCCTCGTCCATGACATACACCTGGGGCATGGGCACGCCCGAGGCAATGGACATTTCCTCCACGACGTCCATGAGCTTTCTTTCGTTCGGGTCGGTGGTGTTGGTGTTAATGAGTCGTCCGCCCATCAACTCGGAAACGGCGCTGCCTCCATCGGAAAGCGACATGGTTTTGTAGGCGCTGCCGATGCCCACGATGGCCAGGATGGCGATGCTGACGCCAAGGAAGATTTCTGGATTCCACGCGGAGAATTGGGGTTGTCCCTGATCGTAACGGTAATGCTGATGGGCCTGGACTCCGGAAAAAACAAGAATTGCGGCGATATAAATCGCCACGATCATCGCCGTCACAGCCAAAGCGAAATAGATGACCAGCCACTTGGTTTTGCGATGCGCTTTGGCCTGTTGCTCGAAGAAATCCATTACGAGAACGACACTTTGGGCGCATCCCGCTGTTCGGGCTTGTCTATGACAAACAATTCGGCGGGACCAAAGTTGAATGCGCCGGCGAGGATGTTCGTGGGAAACACCTCCCGATCAGTGTTATACGCCATCACTGAATCATTATAGGCCTGCCGGGCAAATGAGATTTTATTCTCAGTAGAGGTCAATTCCTCGGTAAGCTGCATCATGTTTTGGTTGGCTTTTAAGTCCGGATACGCCTCGGAAACCATCATCAACCGGCTCAATGTGCCGGCCAGGCCCGTTTCGGCGGATCCGAGGCCCTTCATGGCGGCAGCGTCGCCGGGATTGGCCGCGGCGGCCTGCGACGCGGCGTAGGCGATATTCCGGGCCTTGGTCACGTCCTCAAGCGTATCGTGCTCGTGCTTGATGTAACCTTTGGCCGTTTCGACCAGGTTAGGAATCAGGTCGTATCTGCGTTTGAGTTGAACGTCAATTTGCGCGTACGCGTTTTTATACCGGTTGCGCAGTGTGACGAGCTTATTAAATCCGCCGATGGCGTAGCCGATCATGCACAAAATGATGACCGCAATGACCGCCAAAATAATGATCACAATAATAAGCGTACTGCCCATATAGTTTTTGCCTTTCTTTTAGTGGCCTGTTGTACTTGGACTCAGACCCCATAGGTTGACCAATTTTCCGACAAATCCCGAATGCCGACAATGATAATTTTTGGCAAAATTTATAACGGGCATTAGGATTCCGGACGCGCCCATGCCGTTGGACCGAGGCCCGCCGATTCCTGCGACACAAGAGGGCTTAAGGGCAGGTTTCGATACATGCATGTCCGAAAACCGACATCGCTTTTGCCACAAAAAGCTTGGAATATCCAGATTTGACTGCTAAGAAGGACGACGCATTAGTTCGTTCACGCGCGAAAACGTGTAATGCTAATACATAAGAAACCATAACCTTAACTTATTCTTTTTCGGATTTCTCGAATGAAAACAAGTCATTTACTTGAAATTGGTGGCGTAATTTTGTTCATCGCATTCAGCGACCCATGCTCGATCTGTTTTGCCCAGGGCAGCCTCACCCCTCCCGGAGCGCCGGGTGCGACAATGCTCACGCTTTCCCAAATTGAACCGCGAACGCCAATTACGTCGCTGCCATTTAATATCACCAGGCCAGGCTCCTATTTTTTGACGACCAACCTATTTGGAGTCAGCGGCACCAATGGCATTACGATAACTACGAGCAATGTTGTCATTGATTTGCGCGGTTTCACGTTAAATGGCGTGCCGGGCGCCGGGGACGGCATTTTCGTGGATGCGGCGATCCAAGACCTTCTCGGAAACATTTTCGTCAGAAATGGGATCATCAGCGGCTGGCCCGCAAACGGCGTGGACGCCGATAATTCCATCAACTCGCAGTTCAGCGATCTGAATGTCGTTAACAACGGCCAGAACGGTTTAAATTCGGGCCAGCAGGCGATCATTCGAAACTGTGTCGCCGCCTACAACGGATTGGAAGGGTACGGCGGCGACCTGAATACTTTTTGTGACTGGGAGGCTTGCGACGCGCATGATAACGGCGACTGCGGCTTTTACACCGGTTCATACTGCACGTTCAAGGATTGCCACGGCAACAATAACGCAAGTGCGGGATTCAACCCTTTCCTTAGCTGCACCTTTCAGGATTGCATTGCCGATGACAATTATTGGGGCGTTTACGGGTACAATGGGGACATGTTCGTGCGTTGCCAATTTGCCTATAACGGCGGTTCCGGCCTTTTGGGCCAGGACAATTGCGTGGTGCGTGATACCGTCGCCTCGAACAATGGTGACGACGGCATCAGTGTTGGCAATGGTTGCGCGCTAATCGGCTGCAGCGCTTCCACCAATGCGACGGACAACATAGCGACCATGAGCGGCTGCACATTGAGCCAATGCGCCGCATGGAACAGCGTGGCGGGAAACGGATTTACTTTAGGCGCCGGCAATACCATCACCGCCTGCAGTGCCCTGGGCAACGCCACCAATGGCATTGATGCCGGCCAACGAACGACCGTGCAAAGCTGCAATGCCAATTTCAATGCCAATGCCGGCATCCACGCCAGTTATCTGTCAAACGTGCAGCAATGTTCCTGTTTCAATAACGGCGTTTACGGAATCCTTTCAGACGGAAACGGCTACTCCAGTTTAATCAACAACAATTGCTCCTACAATGGGGTGCTCGCTGACAGCGGCCCGCCGGATCAAGGCGCGGGCATTTTCATCACCAATTCTCCCGGTTGCCGGATTGAAGGCAATACGCTGGATTATAATTATGCGGCACTGTTGGTGGCTCCCAACAACCAGGCCTTGATCATCCGAAACAGCGCCGATGCCAACGTGTACACGAGTTATTCCCTGGGCACCGGAAACAGTTGGGGGCCAATAGTCAATGTGAGCGCAGGCGGGGACATCTCGACCATTGCAAATTCGAGCCACCCGGACGCCAATTTTATTCATTAAAGCGACCTGAAAATTTTGCAAAAAAGTTCCCGCATTTATTATTTACGATTGCCGTCCTGGTTGGTTGAACCAATATGAATACTCGAAAACTTTTTTTCCCGACGTTCATTGCGTGTAACCTTCAGGTTGCTGCCTTTGTGTGCGCCAACAACACCACCATTGACGCAGTCAACCGTTACGCCTACGGCGCGAATTTCGGCTGGATAAACGCCGTAGCCGATACCAATCACGGCGCCGTCATCGGCGATTACGTCTGCTCCGGCTATATCTATTCCGGGAACGTTGGCTGGATTAACCTCGGCGGCGGCGCGCCCGCGAATGGCATCCGATATCAAAACGATTCCGCCACTGATTTCGGCGTGAATAACGACGGCCAGGGCGATTTGAGCGGCTATGCCTGGGGCGCAAACATTGGCTGGATCACATTTGAGCAAACTTACGGCAAACCCAGAGTGAACCTGTTGACCGGCGCATTGAGCGGATACATCTGGAGCGCCAATTGCGGCTGGATTTCGTTGAGCAACGCCGAGGCATATGTCCAAACCGACACGCTCTATCCCGGGCCGCTTGCACCGAATGGCCTGCCGACGGCCTGGCTCCTGACCTATTTCGGCACCACAAATGTCAACACCAACGCCGATCCCACCGGCAAGGGCATGACGATTGGGCAGGATTATGTGGCCGGCACCGACCCGAATAACGCAGACAGCATCCTGCGCATTACGGCGGAAAGTTTTGGTCCTGACGGGACCATGGCCAACGTGACGTGGGACAGTGAACCGACGCGCCTCTATTACATTCTTGAAACCACGAATCTCGCGTCCCCGGTCTGGCTGGACAGCAGTCCGGGATTGATTGCGCCATCCGCCAGCAGCGCGACAACCGCCGGGTTTACCGATAAAAACGCGCCGGCGAGATACTATCGAGTCCAGGCGTTGCTGCCTTTGTACCCGTAAGCCAAAAGATCAGCACGATACCATGCGCCGACGCGGTGAAATTTCTCGCGAGCAGGCTATGAAAAACGAGGGGCGTAGCAGCGGACATGGCGGGACAATCCTTCAGCCTCGGTCATTGTCCAGTCCGCGAGCGAGCGTGGAAAAAACACTTGAGCCGGCCCCGCGTAAGCGCTGAGCCTCAAAACCTGGAATATTAGAGCGGACTCATGTCCGCTCCTACGGGAAAAGGGGTTCATGGGCCGTGAGCAGGTCCAAAAAGGGATACGAAACGTTCCATGCTGCTGCAATTGGTTTGGTCCGCCACGAGGGGACGGCGTGGCCAAATGAACCGTCCTCGGCCTGTTAGGATGCCTCGGGAGCCGTCACCGTCCGTAAATGCGGGACATACACCATCCGGCGACACTCATTCCGTCGGAATGGCAAAATCGTACTTTGTCTAAAATCGAAAATTGCATTGTTTTCCATTTTCCCCATTCTCATTCTCATTCGAGTAAATGAGCATCGTTACCAAAACCGGAGATTCAGGCACAACAGCCCTGATGTATGGCCGTCGGGTGCCCAAAAGCCACCCGCGAATCGCCGCTGTGGGCGCGGTGGACGAATTGAATGCCGCCCTGGGCATGGCCCGCGCGACCGCAACCGACGCTTTCGTTTCCGAAAACATACTGGCCATCCAAAAAAATCTTGTGACCCTAATGGGCGAATTGGGCATTTTGCCGGAGGATTTGCCTCGGTATATTAACGACGGCTTTCCGCTCGTGACACCCGAGATGACGGAGCGGTCGGAAAAACTTGTGGCTGAAATTGAAGCGCAGAACGTGAGCTTCAGAGGCTGGGCCACGCCGGGCGCAACAGGAAATGCCGCCGCGCTGGACGTCGCCCGCACCATCTGCCGCCGCGCTGAACGGGACGTGTGCGAACTCAACGAAGCCGGCCAATTAAAAAATCCTCAGATCATCATTTACCTGAACCGTCTGGCTGACTTGCTCTGGCTTTTTGCGCGCTGGGCCGAACGGAAGGAGATGGACTAGTGGATTATTGGATTAATGGATTTAACACGCCGCTTGACTGAGCCGCAACGGTGAGGGAGCGGGATTTGTTGAGATGTACCCGACCGTCGCGCGGAATGATCGGGGACGAAAGAGACCGAAGTCGCGCCCCCGGGCGCCGCACGCCCCCCGTCCCGCTCCGAGCGGGAGAGCGCGCCTCCGCGCGACAAGTCCCGTTGCCCGCTCCGCCTTAGTTAGTGCAACAAAACCGTGCAACACTTCCCGTGCCTGGGCAATGGCGGTGGGAACCGCATTTTTATTCATCCGCGGGCGGCGGTGGCCTTTTCCGCCATTCCATTTTCGGCGGCTCGGGCA
>JBOHXA010000002.1:0-2689 GCA_050737335.1 Limisphaerales bacterium
CCTCTGGGCCGCCTTCAAAACACGCCTGCGCAAAGACCTCGCCACCGCCGTCAACCCCTTCCTTTTTATCGCCAATATGTCCCAATGTTATCGTTAATTGCTATATCACCGCGACCTGCGCGCCGAAGTGACGGAATGGATTTGCTTTTCGACGGACGAGCCGGGCGATCTGGACGCGGTGCGCCCCTATTTCAGCGGCGTGGATCGCGTGGCGCAACTGCCGCGCGGTTCCTTCATCGCCTACAACAGGGATTCAGGAGCGGAACTGGCGGGAAGATTATTTTAACTTGCGAAGGGGTTGAAAGTTTTTGCGTGCCTGAAATCTTTTTCATTGCGCGTGGCCACAATCAATCTTCCCTGGACGGCCATCGCGTCAATCAGGCTGTCCCACAAGGCTTGCGGCTGCCGCCTGGCAACGTCGGAGAATTGCAGCCGCCCCCAGACGCGCGAAGTTTCGGCATTCCAGTCCAGCAAAAAATCCCCGTAGATTTCAATGGTGGCGTCAATTTTGTTGTTCAATTCCAGCCGGCGCGCCGGGCTTTTCACATTTTCCGCGCCCGCCTGGATTTCAGCGATGACCGGCACTGGCAGCAGCCATTCGGATTCGTGCAAAAAACGCAGGACATTTGCGTCCGGCCCGGATTTGAACAGTTCGGAGAAAACGTTGGTGTCGAGCAGATACATTATTGGCGCGGTGGAATCGGAATTTCACCAGCGCCGCGCCAAAGCTCAATCAACTTCTTGCGGTCGGGCTGGCGCACCCGGGTCAATTTATAGCGCGGCTGGCCATGCTCGGTGATAAGCACTTCATCGCCGTCATCCGCCGCCCGCATCAATCGCGCCGGCTCGCGGCGCATCTCTGTCAATGTTGCTTCCATGCGGATAAAATACATAAAGTGTGCATTTTGTCAACGAGAAACAGGTGTTAATCGGCCGACATCATTGGAAGGCAAATTCCGTCATCAATCGTTAACGAATCCTCAAACCGCCCTGTTCGGGGGGGGAAAACGGAGGAAAAAACCTTACACACTTGTCCACTTTACGGAATTTCAATCCGGTTTATTTTGTCCGCAACGGTTCGCAGTGTGTAACCGGGTTGTAGCCGGACAAATCCCCGGCCACCCGCCGATAGCTGCAAGCCACCACAACATCAACCGCCGCGAAATTCCTTCCGGCCTTTTCCTTATGGACAAATCCTCACTCAAAAAAATCGGCATTACCGCCGGCATCGCCATTGTCGCCATCATTCTTTACAACTACGCATTGAAGGGTCTCCTTCAAAAAATTCCCCTCATCGGCACTTACGTCACCTAGTCATCGCGCCGCCCTGTCACCCTCCACTTTTAACTCAACCAAAATTATTTTATGGCAACCACTTCAGCAACCGCTCCCGCAGGCGCCACCGCACCCGTCGTGACCACGCCCTTCAAATACATCGAGCCGGTCAACAAGATCAACGGCATCGTGCCGGGCGGCATCTGCACCATCGAACTGCCTCCGGGCAAACGCCTGGGCACAATCCTCATCGAGGCCACCGCGACCGTGGCGGCGGTTTCGGCCACTAAAACGTTCCCGAAGGTTTCCGACGTCATCGGGCTGATCCAGCTCAAGGTCGCCGGCAAACCGGAGCGCACGCGCCTGGCTTCCGAACTCTTCGGCGCGACGGGCTTGAACGCGCTGAACAAGGCCGGCAACGGCGGCACGGTTGCGCGCACTGGCCTATGACCGCGCCGCGCGGCGGTTGCGCGGCGAACCGTTCGGCCAGTTGAATTGGCAAATCAAAATCCAATGCTTGAGATTGGAAGCCGCCATTGGTCGTCAGTCAGGGGAACGATGCCCCAATACTCCGCCGCCAAGTCCGGTGTCACCAACTTGCCGCAGGGTGTGAGAAGCGAGCGGTAATTTTGGAATAGCATCGCCTCTGAATGTCCAGCTTCCAGCGCGGTCTCCGATGCGCTCTTGAACCGGGCAAGGTGATAGCTGCAAAATGAGTGCCGCGCGACGTTCTGCGGCCATTCCAGCCCCGTCGCCAGCAGTGCCCGTTGAAATTCCAGCATCCGCACGTCGCCCAGATAACCCTCTTTGCGCCGCGCACCCACGCGCAATTTTTGCAGCCACGCCTCCACGTCGGCGGTGGAAATTTCGAGGACGGACAGCGGGGATGCGTCCATGGTGGGAGAACCCGCGCGGGCAAAAAAATCACCCTCACCCGATTGCGCTCGCGCCAGAATTTGAAGCTGGCGACCGATTTCCGCGAGCGCATTCCAACCCCGCCCGTCCGCGCCGCAGCCGGCTTTGGATAGCAGGTTTGAAGGGCGACTTCTCACCAAACCAAATTTTACGGTGGTGCGCATAGCAGGACTTGAACCTGCAAAAGGGGTATTTTTCTGTTTTCCAGTCGGGGGTTGTTCGTTGTTTTTCATTGCCCATAGATATACGACAAACGCCTCTTTAATGCAAGAACTTTCGCGCTTTTATGGGTAACTAAAAGCAGGGAATCTTGTGCAAAATCTGTGCAATCCTTCAGCGTGTGCAAAAAGTGTGCAAATCCAAAATGTCGCCCGTTTATCCGTGCAAACCGTGTGCAAAAGCCAGCCAGCCAGCCGCGCGTGTGTTGTGGCGGCGTTCCTGTTTGGGCGCGGAGTCATTCCGCCGAGGGCGTGACGTTCATCCGCTGGCTATCCCAGTG
>JBOHXA010000003.1:0-1580 GCA_050737335.1 Limisphaerales bacterium
ATGTTGGTGTGATCGAATCAAAGTCCTTCGGCAACGCCCAGCTCTATTTGTTAGTCTCCAATGCCGTGGCGGAAGGAAATGTTTATGAAGTGCCCGCCACGAACCTTCCGGCTGACGGTTACATTGCGTTTAATTCAGAGGGCACAGCCGCTGTGGATAATGGCCCCTACGACACCATTTACGGCACTTTCTATGTGACCAATAAGACCGGCCTCTATTACCCGCTGCAGGGATTCGACGGCAGCGGCCAATTCTACAGTTATATGGAGCTGGATTCTGAGGAAGTTGGTTTTGACAATATTTTCGAAGATGACATTTATAGCGAGAACTACAACGATCACACCGGCACCGGTTCGTACATCGAAACGGCCCCGATGCTGCTCTATTTCAACGATGACCCATACTACTACGACGGCGCTGACAATCCAATGAACTTCAACTACTACGATAATGATTCGGTTGAACTCCACGCGGTGTTGCGCAGCAATTACACCTATCAGGATGGCGTCCTAACCCATGAAAGCTTGTCAAGCGTTGGAGGCGCGACTGGGGACGCCAATATTGACGACAATTACGGTGTTATCATAAACGCTCACGTCTCGCTGGTCCCGTAATTCCTTTTGGTTCCGAAAAACAAACCGGGAAGGGCCTTGCCCTTCCCGGTTTGTTTTTTATAATAGGCCATAATAGAGTTTCGGAATATGAGACCGAATTTCGTCCTCGGGATTTTGCTGGCGGCGGGGCTTGCCCTGGGCGCGCTCGCCTTTTTGAAGCGGCACCCGGGGCCGTCCGCGCCCCCGGCTGTCGTTGCCTCGGTGCCGGCGCCAACGCCCATGCCGAGGGCAATCTTTTCCGAACCAACGGCCCCGCCGCCGGCCCCAGCCCCGGCGCTCACTCCCGAGGAACAGCAAGCCGCCGATGACGCGGAGATTGACCGGCTCCAGGACTGGTCCGCAAGCCATGACCCGCAATCGCTTTCGAACATCCTGGCTGACCTGGGCAGTCCCGAGAAAGGCGTGCGCGAAGCGGCCATTGAGGCCGCGAGACAATTCCAGAGCACCAACGCGATTCCCGCGCTGAAAGCGGCGGCCATGAGTTCGACGGATACGGATGAGCAAATGGAGATGCTCGAAGCGGCCAATTTCCTTTCGCAGCCTTTCATTGACGCAAGCCCGCCGACGCCTGAGGAGGTCCAGGCCCGCCAGCAACAGCGCGCCAAACTTCTGGCGCAAATGAAGCAGCAACAGGGGCAGCGGCAAAATCCAAATGGGTCGGGCGCGCAGGCGCCTCCGCAAGCGCCGCAACAGTGAGGCGAAGCGGTTATTGGCGGAAGCGCGCAGGTTTAATACCGCGATTGGTCCGCCGCTCACGGCGCCGCCGATTTGGGAAACCTTTTCGAGGCGGAAAAGAGACATTTCAGGGCACCGAATTGACGTTTCCTTTTTCATCCTTTCCATCCTGTTCATCCGGTCCGAATTCGGCCGGGGAGTTTCTGGCAGGATGAACAGGATGGAACAGGATTCAGTCGGAACGCGGCGGCGGCACGGCAGGTTTGTTCCACATGCCGCTGGTACGCAAGC
>JBOHXA010000004.1:0-1282 GCA_050737335.1 Limisphaerales bacterium
GACGGGTGAGATCAGCCTGCGCGGGCGGGTGTTGCGGGTGGGTGGCATCAAGGAAAAGGTGCTGGCCGCCCAACGGTTCGGAATCAAGGAAGTGATCCTGCCCGAACAAAACAAGTCCGATTGGGAAGAAACACCGCCGGAAGTTCGTTCAAAATTGAAGGTCCACTTTGTGCGCCATATCTCCGAGATTTTCCCGCTGGCGCTGGAGAAAAAATAAGGAGCCGCGTTTATGGCCGCTTTTATCCCCGGGTCCGGACGCGCGTGCCGGTGGCCGGGTTTGCATGGGTTGACACGATGATTTCATTGCGCGCCATTCCCGTTGTCACGTTCGTCGTTGCCGCCGCCGTTGCCGTCCATGCGGCTGATTTGGAGGCCCGGAGCGCGACCCATTTGTCCGCGGCGCAAATTCAGGGGCGCGAGTTGGCCGCGGAAATAATGTCCGAATCCCCGGTCACCAATTTGTCCGAGACTGGAATTTTAAGAATTCGCAACTCCCAGGGAACCACGAATATCCCAATCAATTTCCACACGGGCGTTGACGGGCCAAAGTGGTACGTTATTTACACCGCGACGCCGCGCAATGGCAGCGCCGAGAACCTGGAGATTATCCATCAGAATGGCCGGCCAAACGAATATAATTCCGCTGAAGAAAACGGCACAACAAAGGCCCCCGCGACCGGTTCCGTTCATTTAAGCCGGACGCAACTGATGACCCCCTTTGCCGGCTCGGATTTTTGGATTGCCGACCTGGGGCTGCAATTTTTCCATTGGCCGGAACAAAAAGTCATTGGCCGCCAAAATCGCCGCATGCGCAATTGCACCGTGTTGGAAAGCGACAATCCCAATCCGTCGCCGGGCGCCTATTCCAAGGTGGTTGCCTGGATTGACAACCAAACGCTGGGAATCATCTACGCCGAAGCTTACGACCGCGCGGGCAAATTGTTAAAAGTTTTTGAACCTAAATCGCTTAAAAAGGTAAACGGCCAGTGGGAATTGCAGGACATCGAAATCAGGAACGTGCAAACTCACTCCCGCACGTGGATTCGGTTCAATTTGAATGGCAATTCCTGATGATAAATCAGATGACACCGTTTGCCTTCCCATAAATTGAAGGTTTGAACGGTAGCCCCGACTGGATCGCCCCGAATTTCGCGCCTGAAAAGAGAATCGTCCCCTTTACAGCGGCTGGAACATTGGCCCGAACAATGCTCTTTTTACCCACTCCGATGCTCATGATAAAGCCAAAAAAACTCGTTGCGTTTCAGATTGTTGCCTCCTGTAT
>JBOHXA010000005.1:0-3052 GCA_050737335.1 Limisphaerales bacterium
CAGCGCCCTCTTGTCCGAAACCAGCGATGAATGGGAAACCGGAAAAACTTACCTCAACATGCAAAACAAAACCCAGCCCTCAGTTTAAAATGCTAAAGCATTTTACAGAAAAAAACTTGCGCCGCCACGGGCACTGGCGGGGAGCCAAAAAAGCTGTTGACGAATACTTCGCCCAGCACGCCGGTAACGTATATCTTCACCGGGTCGACTACTCGGCGCGTATTCTCATTAAAACCGGCGCCGCCCCTGCCCCTTGAGCGAAGATGAATCCTTTGGGAAAATCGAACGTCTGTCAAACCTTACAAAAAACCGGCATCATGGCCGGGCGACCCGGAGGAACAACCGGACATCACGCTTGGCTGGACAATTCTCGCGATCAGGAAATCCGCGAGCCGATCCATTTGATGCACCGCCGGCCAACGCGCGGCAACCCCTGGTAAAGCCACCCCGGCCGCACCCCTTGCGGTCGCGGCACGGAAACTTTCACCGGCCAATTCGGCGTGGCGGCTGGAAATTCCGCGATTAAATCCAGGTAACGCCGCGCCATCCGGGCCGCGCCGTATTCCTCGCGGGCAACCTGGGCCGCGTTGGCGGCCATTGCGGCCAGCCGCGCCGGCTCGCGCGCCAGCGCCATGATGGCCGCGGCGGCCGCGCCCACGTCCCCCACTGGCACGCGAACGCCGGTGGCCCCGGTAACCACGTCGCGTATGCCGCTTTCCAAATCCGATACCACCGGCACAACGCCTTCGCCCATCGCTTCGAGCATGCTCAGAGGCAGGCCCTCGAAATCCGAGAGCAAAACAAAAACATCGTGTTCCTTGAGCAGTTCCGGAATGCGCTGGTTCGGCACGTCGCCGGGAAATTTCGCCTGCGGCAAATCGCGGAGGGCGGCGCGCATGCCATCCAGTTCAGGGCCGGAGCCTACAAAGGTAAAATGAAAGGGCAAAGCCCAAGCCGCGAGGCGCCGGGCCAGATCCGCCAGCCGACTCACGCGCTTTTGCGTCTCGATCATTCGCCCCACATAAATCAGCCTCAGCGGCTCGCCGGCGCGCCTGCCGGCACGTTCACGGGACGGGGCAAATTGAATGCCGTAGGGAATATAGACTGAGCGCGAAAATTTGCATTCGGCGATCAGGCGATCACGAATCGTTTTCGAAACGCCCACCATAACGTCCAGCCATGGCCGATATGCCGAAACCAGGGCGTACGGAGCGGGATCATCCGAATGAATCATACCGATTCGAATGACTCCTGGCGGCGCCAGGCGCAACACTTCAAAACTTTCAGAACCCAAACTGGCAATCACCGCGCGCGGTTGCCATCGGGCAGTCATCCGGTATGCCTGGAGGATACGGTCTTCATAGATCAATTCTCGCGGATCCAGCCGCCCGACCGGAATTTCCCTTTTGCTGAAGTCGGCTTCCATCTCATTGACCTCGCCGAAGGAAACCACGCGTAATTCCTGCCCCGACTCACGCAGCGCGCCTCCCAGGTTGAGCAGAAACGTCGTGCTCCCGCCGAGTTCCAGGTGCAGGGTGTTGGCTGAGAGGCGAATCACCGCGAATAAGTATCAAACGAAATCATGCGCCGCAAGCTGCGCCATGGAATTCCGGGCGTCAGGCGAAAAGCCCTGCCCGTTTTCGATGGGCTGCACGAATTGAACCGCAATGGCGGAAGATCAATGATTCTCATGATCTTGAAGCGGAACTGCAGCCGGTTTATGGTTTTGATTCGTTTGAGGGTTTGCCTGAGCGATGGAAATATCTCAATGTCAAACCCGGATGAATTTTCGCCGCAATGCGCGGGCGTTGGAAATAGACGTGCTTTTTCTTCCGTGTCGTGCAGGTTAAACGACAGTTGTAAGAATGAACGAGATTGGAAAATTTCTGGTCGTGATTGGACTGTTGATCGCCGCGGCCGGCGCGATGTTGTGGTCAGGATTGGGAAGGGGCTGGCTCGGGCATTTGCCCGGGGACATTCACTATTCAAAGGGCGGTTTTCATTTTTATTTTCCGATCGTCACGTGCATTGTTATCAGTCTCCTTCTAACCCTGATCATGTGGCTGGTCAGAAAATAGGGCGTCATTTGCCTGGGACCATTGACCAGTCAGACCCGCTCAAATCCCCGGGATGATTATTGGAAATTGACCAAAGCTTCTTGTCCGCCAAGTGAATCATCGTATATTATGCCCGTGAATCAGACTTTATTGACTCACGACCCGTTGGCTGTGGCGAGTGAAGTTCAGCGCCTTTACCAGCGCATGTTTCCGGAGGCCGGTCATTTATTGGTTCCGCGGGTGTTCGGCTGGGCCATTGACTGTTTTACCGGCTATTTCGAGGACTTTCAACCGGTTGACACGCGCTACCACGATTTCGAACACACCCTTGAAGGAGCCCTGTGCATGGCGCGGATATTGCATGGACGCCATCTAGCGGCAAAGAAACCGCTCTTGACGCAAAGGTATTTCGAGCTTGGCCTGGTGGCAATTCTGTTGCATGACACCGGCTACCTCAAACAACGGGATGATACCCGTGGAACGGGCGCGAAATACACCGCCGTCCACGTGAATCGGAGCATGGAATTCGCGGCCCGCCTGCTGGCCAATAAAAACTTCACCGGCGAAGACATTTGGGCGGTCCAAAATATGATTCGATGCACCGGAGTGGACGCGGTCCTGACGGCTATTCCTTTCCAGAGCGAACTGGAAGAAGTCACTGGCGTGGCTTTGGGCGCGGCGGATTTGGTCGGTCAAATGGCCGCGCAGGATTACGTCGAAAAGCTGCCCGCGTTGTACGCGGAATTTGCGGAAGCGGCGGCGTTCGGAAAAGACGAGACCCGGTATTTTGGCCGATTTTCCAGCGCGGAGGATTTGATGAGCAAGACACCGCTTTTTTGGAAGAATTATGTGCGGCAAAAGTTAGAGCGCGAATTTTCAGGAATACACCGCTTCCTGAATGATCCTTATCCCGACGGCCCAAACTTTTATCTGAATCGAATCGAGGCAAATCTGCAAAAACTTGACCGGCTGACGGCTAAAGAAACAGGAAAGAC
>JBOHXA010000006.1:0-4572 GCA_050737335.1 Limisphaerales bacterium
AAAACAGTTGAATCATTGCGCTACATTCTGGGGGCATGCAAGGAAATACTTGCGACGTAGCCCGACAAAACTCGAAAAACCTTTGTTTTTGTTGAGATTTAATGTCCGACTTCAGGAAGTTAGGTTAAAGTGGGAACATGAAGAACAAAGCATTTGTCCTGTGCCTGTTGCTCATTGCCGGGGAACTTCCCTTCCTTATTTCGGGGTGCGCCTGCACTGGCCCACTGGCCGCGCGACAGGCAAATTACCCTGCCAATGAAGTGGATGTGCGCGCGTTGTTCGTTGAAAATTGCGCCGTTTGCCACGGCAGGAACGGCCACGCTCACACGTTTCACGGTTGGCTTGTTGGGGCGCAGAACCTGACCAGCCCAAAATGGCAGGCGGAAACCACCGATGCGCAAATCATCCACGCCATCAAAACCGGTCCTGGCGCAATGCCTGAATTTGAAAAAAAATTGTCGCCGGCGGAAATCGACGCCCTGGCTATTTATGTCCGGTCGTTTAAACAGACAGATTAACCGATTGGTGTTGCGGCCATGCCATGCATTGAACTTGAATTTTTTCTTTTGTCATCCGCGTTTTTCCCGTACACCCATGTGAATGACCACGGAAATGTTGACATTATGTTTTGCCGCGCGGCCCAGCCCCAATGGCGAGTTGAATATTCTCGGAGCCACGGACATTATCTTCGTGCCGCAACTTCCAATTGCCGTTAGCTGCAGCCTCGTTGCCAAATTGCGCTTTCGAAAAATCGAAGAAGGAGTCAAAGAAATTCGATTCTCAATCATTGATTCAGATGGCAAACCGCTGCAGCCGAACCCGCCGCCACAGCAAATCAATATTCAAATCCCCTCCGGCGCCTCCTCGGCCAGCGCCTCCATCGTCGTGGGCATTCACAGCCTCCAGCTTCCACGCGCCGGCGAATACGAAATCGGCCTGGCAGTGAATGGTCGTCTGGAAATGACTGTGCCGCTTTTTGTGCGCCAGCCCGCCGCCCAAGGCCCGGGTCAGACACCCGTCATTCCAAGTTGATTAGTTTTTGCGTCCTCACGGCTGATCGCGGGCCTGGCCTGTTTCCTGTCTCTGCCGTTGGTTTATCTGGCAAGCCCGCCCCATTGCCTGGGTCTGGGCCGCCCCGTGGGTTCCATGGCTGCGGGTCGGCGTTTTGGCTATCGCTCCTGTCACGGTAACTTTCCTGGTATTGTTTCGCTTGGCATGGCATGACGATCAACCGCCCGCCAGGCGAGTTTTTCCACAATTCTGTCGGCGTTCGTGATATTTGGCTTGGTGTTACTGGTGATTGCCCTGTCAGCAGTCGTTGCGTGCATTGTTCCGGGAACGACGCGGAAAATGGGAGGCAATTAGCGCACGCGTGCCTGATGGCATATTTGGTGCTGCTATCCGGGTGGGCCTTTTGAACCAAGAAATTCAGTTCAAATGGTCACGGGCTAATACCTAAAACTTTGCAACAGAACAATTAGCGATACATTAAAATATGCCGGGCCAAGCCAAGACAATTTTTTTCGTTGAGGACAGCGAAATCGAGCGGCATGCCTACCAAAAGGTCCTCGAACGGGCCGGATATTATGTGCAGATCGCCCGCGACGGATTGGAGGGGCTTCGCTTGCTCCATAATATCGTGCCGGATTTGGTCCTCCTGGACCTCGTATTGCCGAAGTTCGACGGTGTCGAAGTCCTTAAGTTCATGAGATCAAACCCCCGGTTGAAAAAAGTGCCGGTCGTGATTTTCTCGACCAATTCGATTATTGAAGCCCAGGACGAGCCGTTGCTCGAAGCAGTAAACCGCCGGCTTTTGAAATGCAAATGCAATCCGGCAATGATGCTCGAGACCATTTACGACGTTTTCGCTGAACAGGAATCAATGGCGTCCGCCAAATTTGAAGGCCTTAAACTACAAGGGCCTCTGCCTGCAAAGCATTAGCCGGGAAAAGAAACAACCGCGGCTTTTGGCCGTCGCGTTCTGGCGCTTCTGTCACCCCGAGCACAGCATTCAGCCGGTTTGAGATTGCCTTCACGTAATTTGTCCCGGTAATAAACGCCTGATAATGTGAATAACTTTTGTGAAAAAACTCATGGAAAGCCTTTTCAAAGTCCCGCAACTGTGAGAAAAGGGCCTTATCCTTTTGTTGGAGCAATCCATCCTGCGAAATGAACAAATACTCAGGCGGTGCCCGGATTCCCAACTGGCGACCGTTTAGATTCGCGCCCGAAACGAGCGGAAGATTGGCGGCGAATCCTTTAGCGGCGGGCATACTGTCAACACGGTCAAGAGCGTTCGTCGTCAGGGCCGCTCAGATGTCCCTCTCAACCATCGAAAACGGCGCTTTGAAGGCTGCCGATAATGCGCCCGGTCCCGGCGGGGCCGGGTTCTTCAGTTTTGATATGAACATTGATTTAAAGAGAAATGACCCCAACAGCGATAACGGCCAGAATTTTCCGCATTGGCCCGCGATGCCAAAGCTGACGGCTTTCCGCCAAACTTCAGCCACGGTTTTTATGTTTGATTGTGTTTTTGATCCGGTTACCGAGGTGGTCAACGGCAGCCCCGGATTTAACTCGGTGAACCCGGCAAATCGCCAGCGCAGTTACGCCGCCCGGCACAGTAGTGGAGGCGTCATTAATTTCCTCGATGGACACGCTGCTTACTATAAGGATTATTACGTCACCAACAATCCCTCCAGCGGCGGCAACGATGAGCCTTTACTGCCCGACATCGTTTGGGATGCCCCCTATCGCGGCGCGGAAATCGGGATGTAAATCAACAAGTCAGAAAAGCTCCACCTTTCCGGCCGCCCGGGACGGCGCGAATCTCCAAAGCCTCAAGCGCCGACTTGTCGCGCGAAAAAAACGGCGACTCTCTAGTTTTTCGTGTATATATTGCGCGGAGAATTAGTGAAACCGTTTGTTATCCTTCCGAATCTGGCGCTCGTTTTGGCTTTGTCGTTCCTGTGTTCCTGCGCCGCGCCGCCCCGCTCACAAACACCGCTGATCGTCCCGCTTTCACACGTTAGAGCCGTCCAATTGCCCGCCGCCGCGCCCATGAACAAAGACGCCGGACGCGGCAATTGGATTTTTCTCACCGTCCGCCTTGCGGACGGCCAGGCACTGCCCTTTGTATTGGACACCGGCGCCTTTAGCACCCTTTTGGATAAGTCGTTGGAACCGAAGCTGGGACGCCGTATTGATTCGGGTACCTTGCGTGTTTTCGGCGCGGCGCATCGCATGAACCAGTACCAGGCCCCGGCTCTGTACCTGGGCAGGACCCGGCTGATGATGACCGGCCCGTATATCTTTACGGATAATTTGAAAAGATTGTCCGATTACGCCGGCCGACCGGTCCTTGGCATGATCGGCATGGATATTTTGGCCCACTACTGTGTGCAATTTGATTTTGTGGCAAATAAAGTCCGTTTTCTCGACGATCGGCGGCCCCACGCGCGCCCCTGGGGCGCCGCCTTTCCCCTCACTGACGTTGGCGATGGCTGCTTTGCCATCAGCCAGAACCTGACCGGCGGTCCTGGACCGGGTTCTTTGATTGACGCGGGTTGCACGTATGATGGTTGGCTGGTCCCCGATTTGTTCCGTCAATGGACCAACCGCGCCGTGGCGCCCGCCGATGGCCAGGTCCGCTTCCCCAACGCCATCCTGGGAGGCGCCGTCTATACCAATGTAAATCTCGAAGGACTGCGGCCTGGACTGTTTGCCAGCGGCGACCCCCACCTCAAACTCAACGGGATCGGCCTTTCCTTTCTCTCCCGAAATTTGGTCACTTTGGATTTTCCTGGCCAGACGCTCTATCTCAAACGCATCAGCCTCGGGCCTTTCGTGGACCGAGCCATGCGCAAAGAAGCGGATTCGGACGCGCTTTCGGCAATTAAATTTCTGAAAAACCTCGCTCGCCAGGGCCGGTTGCCCGGCTGGTCGCAAGGCGACCAACCCGCGCAATCCGACAAGATGATCCAATTCCATTTTTCCTACCCGAATATTGTGACATTGGACGATATGAGAAAGAAAGGCGACCCCTCGCTGTATCACTATCGAGTCACGCGTTCGTCCGGCGCCGCTTCATGGAAACTCATTAAAGCCTGGCGCACCGATCCAGACGGAAATCTGATTCAAGGGTATTCTCCTCGATGAGATATTCAAATGATTCAATCATCCTTTGTCCTTTCTCACTGGTGGCTTTGAGGGTGACGCTCGCTTCGTTGCTTTTCGTCGGCGCTGGTTCCGCGGCCGTGCCCGTGTCCGGGCCGGCTCTTTATACGGCATTTCCGAATCCCGCCCGCCTGCCGGACGTTCCCATGAACCAGGACGCGGGAATGGGGGGCTGGGTCGTCCTCGATATTCATTTGGCCGGCGGCCAAAATTTTCCGGTTGTCCTGGATACCGGCTGCCCCACCACCTGTCTTGACACGTCCTTCGAGCCGAAGTTGGGAAAGCGAATCAGGGCCGACACGCTTTGGGATTTTGGGGCCAGGTCCCGCGTAAATCTTTTTCTTGCCCCGCGACTTTTCCTGGGAAAGACCCCGCTCATAAAGATTGGCCCCTATG
>JBOHXA010000007.1:0-1000 GCA_050737335.1 Limisphaerales bacterium
GACACGGTGAACTCGGCATTACTGGAAGCGCTGAAATCAACGTTGGTCCCCACGCTAAAGGCTTCGCCGGGAACAGGCAGAGGGGGGCCAAAATAGGCCGCGGTTTCGTTTGGATCGGTGATGATGGGATTTCCATCTACAGTAACGTAATAACCGGGCGTCTGGGCCAGCGCAACATTGGTGTAAATGCCATTATTGCCGCTCATGAAATCGTTGCAAACCTCGCCGTCGTTCTCATTCAGGACCTGGTCGTCATTGGTTTCATCCAACCGCCAGTAAGCCACCGGGGCATCGGCGATAATTGCCTGTGGATAGGGGGCCGTGGGCGCAGGGATATATTGCGCCGTCCAGGTGTTGGTTGCCGTGCCAAGGCTGTTGCTGGCAATGCAACTGAAATTGGTCGGACCGTCCAACTGGCAATTTATGAAGGTGAAGGAATTGCTCGTTGCGCCGCCAACAGCCACGCCATTCGTCAGCCAAAAATAGCTCACTGGCTGCAACCCGCCCGCGTAAACCGAGAATGACGGGGACGAACCCAGATAATTCGTTCCGTCAATATTCGTGCCGCCAAACAGCGTCATCAAATTGGTGTAAGTGACCGGGTCCGCACTCAAAAATTGCGGCGTGGAATAGACGCCCAGGATTGCCGGCGAGCTGGTGACTGCGCCGTAAACGTTTGTCACCACACAATAATAGTTGGTGGCGGCGTCGCTCGATAAGACAGAACTGACGGTCAGGTCCGCGTTGGTGGCGTTGACTACAGGAGCGCCGTTCTTGAACCACTGATAGGCAAATGGCGGAGTTCCACCCATCTGAATCGAGTCATTAAAGTCAGCCCCCTGGTTGATATTCTCCGATTCTGGCTCTTGCAGGATTACAAGCTGGTTTGCGGCAAGGGCCAGGGAAGTCCACTGGTAATTTGCGGGAGTACCCAGAACATGCTGGCCAAGTCCAATGGCGCCGATTGATGGAGCGGAGGGGTAGGTATATGGTGAACCCA
>JBOHXA010000008.1:0-4661 GCA_050737335.1 Limisphaerales bacterium
GCCGACGAAAGTGCTTTCTCCCTGTAAACTCAAATAAATTTCATTGATGACGAGCGAATCAGACACGGAACCAGCTTAACCTATTGCGGACTGATGGTGAATGCTAAAAATGGAATAGACTCCTTCGGACTGACTCGCGTCTGCCTGTCCCAGGTCTCCCTGCAATTTGAAATTGCAGGCGCATTTAAGAATTCGGAAGCCTGACGGTTACGACCGTTCGCTTCTCCGGTTCGGAAGCGAAGATGATGGTTCCGTGGTGGGCCCTTGCGATCCACTGCGCGATGCTCAAGCCCAGGCCGCACCCATCCACAGAGCTGGAGTGGCTGCTGTCTCCCCGATAAAAACGGTCAAAAACGCGCGGTTGCAGTTCCGGCGCAAGCCCGGCGCCCGTGTTTTCAATCTTCAGTTCAGCAAATCCGTTGTTGCGTTGCAGTGAAATGGCCACCGAGCCGTTGAGATGATTGTATTTGATGGCGTTATCCATGAGATTTAACAGCATTTGTCGCAGCCGATGCCGGTCGCCGGAAATCGTCAGTTCGTCGCAGGCGGCCAGGTTGATGCGGACATTCTGAGGTCGCGCAAGGATTTTAGCATCGGCCACATTTTCGCGGACAAGTTCATCCAGCCGCACCGGTTCACATTTCAGGTTAACCTGGCCGGCGTCGGCTTTGGTTAACAAGGTCAAACCGTCCACGACTTTGGCAAGGCGTTCAATTTCGTCCATTTGGCTCAGAACCCAATCCTTCTGCGCGGGCGTAAAATTTTCCTCGCGCAGGACCATCTCCAACTCGCCGCGAATGACCGTGAGGGGCGTTTTGAGTTCGTGCGATGCGTGCAGCGTAAACTCGCGAATGCGCTGGAATGAACCATCCAGTCGCGCGGTCATCGCATTGAAGACCTCGGTGAGGCGGTCCAGTTCATCGCCGTTGCCGGTGCGCGGCAATTGCTCGCGCAAATTACCGTCATGGACCCTTTCGACGGCTGTGGTGAGCGCTGTGACGGGGGCAAGAGCCTTTCGGGTAATCCACCAGCCGCCCAGCAGGCCCAGGACAATGGCGGGCAGACCGATTGGAAAAATCATTTCACTGGTTTCATCAAAGGCGTGCGCTGAAACATCACGATGTTGGTGATATTCCATTTGCTCGGCAATTTCCTGATAAGTGCCCGCTCCGATCAGCGCAAGCGACACGATCAAAATTGTCGCGTACCATAGACTCAGGCGGGTGCGGATTTTCATTCTCTTAAAACATAACCGGCGCCGCGGACCGTATGCAAGAGCTTGGGTTCGAAGCCGTCGTCAATTTTTTCGCGCAGCCGTTTTACATAGACATCCACAACATTGGTGCCCGGATCGAAGTCGTAGTCCCAGACTTTTTCAATGATGCCCATCCGTCCGCAAATCCGGCCGGCGGAACGCATCAGGAATTCGAGCAGCCGGAATTCGCGGGCCGTTAGGTCGAAAAATTTCCCGCCACGCTGCGCGCGGTGCAGAATCGTATCGAGGGTGAGGTCACCGACGCGGAGCGACGGAGACTTTGATTCCGCGCCGCGCCGCCCCAGCGCGCGGACACGGGCGGCGAGTTCGGCAATGGCAAAGGGCTTGGGCAGATAATCGTCGGCTCCGGCATTGAGGCCTTCGACGCGTTCATTCACCTCGCCACGCGCGGAAAGGAGCAGCACCGGGGTATGGTCGTTCCGCGCGCGCAATTGCCGCAGCACGCTCAAGCCGTCGCGACCGGGGAGCATGATGTCCAGGACAACACCGTCAAACGACGTGGCCAGGACGGCGGCCAGGGCGTCGTCGCCCCGATTGCAAACGTCCACGGCAAATCCTTCGCCCTGGAGCGCCTTTCGAATAAATGACGCAGTTTTTTTTTCGTCTTCGACCACGAGAACGCGCATGGGATTAGAGTATCAGATTCTTCCCGTGGCGGAATGCAAAATTCACACGCCCAACCCGGCGCAAAACGCGTCGCGAGTGCGCGGCACGTCGAGTATGTGGCAACAAGGTCCGGTCACGCCGATGTAAAGCGCCGGGCTACCGCGACGCCAAAATTTTAGACTCGCCGGCCTTTTCCCTTTTGATTGGGTCAGTCCGCATCCGGCGCTTCCTGGCCGATGTTCAGCACGTCCCCGGTTACCGCGTCAATGTTGACTTCGGTGATGTCTTTTTGGCCCGGGACAGCCATATCGAACGACCATTGCAAATGGCCGTTTTCTCTTTCAAGCTCGCTTTCCTTGATGGTGCCGTTTGGCACTTTGGCCCGGGCGATTTCCTCAGCCTGCCCTTTAGTTATCTTTGCCTGGTACTGAAGCTGAGCCTGGGTATCCGATTTTCCGTCGTTTTCAGCTTCGGAAGCGCAACCGGCGAGGAAGCCGGCGGCCAGTCCAAAACAAAGCACAGCCGTTACAGTTTTATTTGTAATTTTCATAGTTTGTAGCTCACTCAAATACTTCAGCATATGTCGGTGACACCTCCATGAACCCAAAATGAACTCTTTGTCATTTGACGGATTTTTCTCGTACGCCCAAAATAGCCTTGTAACGAATTCAAAGGAATATTGGTCACATCATTCTATGAAAACAAAATTACTGATTCTTGCGGCGGCAGCCATCGTGTCGGTGGTCTCTGTGCGCGGCGTTTGCAAAGCGGGCGACCTTTACCATTACATTACTCAAATTCCCATTAGCGGCGAAGGCGGCTGGGATTATTTGTCTATTGATCCAAATGCTCATCGCCTTTATGTGTCGCATGCCACCGAAATCGTGGTCATAGATTTGAAAAACAATCAAATCGTGGGCGAGATCACCAACACCCCCGGTGTCCACGGCATCGCCCTGGCTCCGAAATTGGGCCTGGGTGTCACCAGCAACGGGCGGGAGAACAAGGCGGGCATTGTGGATTTGAAGACCCTCCAGACCTTATGCAAAGTGGATACGGCTGATGGGCCGGATGGGATGATTTACAATCCGGCGATGCGCGAAGCTTATTTATTTTGCGGACACGCCGACGCAGTGACTGTGGTGGATGTGAAAGGACACAAGGTTGTGGCCACAATTCCGCTGGCGGGACGGCCGGAATTTGCGCAAGCCGACCCGAAGGCAAATCGCGTCTATGACAATTTGGAAAACCAAAGTGAAGTCGCGGTGATTGACGGCGCCACGCACACCGTCGTCACCAATTGGCCCATCGCGCCGGGCGAAAGCGCGTCAGGCATGGCCATGGATGTTAAAAACCATCGCCTGTTTATCGGTTGCCATAACGGGATGATGGTGATGATGGACAGCCGTGATGGCCGGGTTGTGGCAACGGTTCCGATTGGCGAGGGAGTGGATGCCGACGCGTTTGATCCGAGGACAAAACTGGCCTTCGCCTCGTGCGGCGATGGCACAACCACGATTGCGCATGAAGATTCGCCCGATAAACTGACAGTGGTCCAAAAGCTCCAGACCGAACGCGGCGCGCGCACCATGGCGCTGGACCCCAAAACGCACAATATTTACCTCGTCACGGCGGACTTTGAGGCTCCGACCCATCCACCTCGCGCGGGAGAGCGACGGCATCGCCCGCGCATTGTTCCAGGCACGTTGCGCGTCTTAGTCTATGGCATGGGCCACTGAGCCGGGATGCAGATGAGGTTCTTGGCGTTCATTCTCGGAGTTGCTTTATTGAGTGGTTGCGCTGAATATCAGCCGCGGCCGATTTCGGCTGAAAGATCCGCGAGCGATTTCGATTCCCGTTCATTGACCAATGCGGACCTGCGGTCGTTCCTGGAAACCAATCATCTCGTTGGACCCTGGCCGCGGCAATCATGGGACTTGCGGGCGCTGACGCTTGTCGCTTTTTTTTACCAACCCGCCTTCGCGGAAGCAAAGGCGGCATGGGCCGCGGCGCAGGCGGCGGAAATTACGGCGGGTGAACGGCCCAATCCCGCCCTGTCCGTGACGCCGGGCTACGACTCCGGCATTCCCGACAATCCCAGTCCGTGGCTCGTGCCGATAAGCGTGGACTGGCCCATCGAAACCGCCGGCAAGCGCGGTTACCGGCTCGCGCAGGCGCGGCATCTGGCGGAAGCGGCGCGTTGGAATTTGGTCGGCGCCGTCTGGCAGGTGCGCGGCGCGGCGCGCGGCGCGTTGTTGAATCTATACGCCGCGCGCGAAACCGAAGCGCTGCTGGCCCGGCAGACCCTGGCGCAAAGCAACGTCCTCCGCCTGCTCGAAGGCCAGTTGGCCGCCGGCAGCGTGTCCAGTTACGAAGTCACGCAAGCCCGCATCTCACTGGACACCACGCGGCTCGTGTGGCAGCAGACCGTCGGCCAGGTTCGCCAGGCCGGCGTGCAACTGGCCACAGCCCTCGGTGTGCCGCTGCGCGCGTTGGACGAAATCCGGTTCTCGTTCGCCGACTTCAATCAGTTTCCCCGGCAACTGACCCAGCCTGAAGTCCAGCGGCAGGCGTTGTTGAACCGCGCCGACGTTCGCGGCGCGCTGGCCGATTACGCCGCCAGCCAATCCGCGCTCCAGCTTGAAATCGCCAATCAGTATCCCGACCTGAGTCTCGGCCCGGGTTACGGCTGGAATACCGGCAGTGCCGGCGACAATGAATGGGACCTCGGCGTGACGTTGACCCTTCCGATCCTGAACCAAAATCAAGGCCCCATTGC
>JBOHXA010000009.1:0-8404 GCA_050737335.1 Limisphaerales bacterium
GCCTAAGCCTCGTTATATTCTTGGGGATTTTGCTTTCATTTTCATTCCGTCCGTTTATACTTCGTTTCCAAGTTGGAATGAACAAAACGCTTCTAAGTTTTTTGATTGTCGCGACGTTTTTGTGGACTTCTCGCCTCATGGCGGATGGGACGAATGATGTTACGTCGCAATCGAACACGTCGCAATCGAACACCGATGCCGTCAATGCCTTCCTTCAGATACAGGCGCAACTCCATGAGACTCAAATGAGTATGGAGAGCAACCGCCAGCAAACGGCTGCTGCCCTCGCGCAAAATGCCGATGTCCTGGCGCGACATATTCAGATTGTCGAAAAGAACGTTGCCATGGAAGCCCAGGCGGCCCAACGAGTCGAAGAGACGATGCTCATTGTAGCGTTACTGGGGGCGGCCGCGCTGGTCACCGTGGTCATCATGGTTTTTCTACAACTGCGCACGGCGACCAAACTCATTGAACTGGCCATGTCCACGCACCATGCTGGCGTCAATGGCGGACGCGCTTTGCCAGTGCTTGAAAGCCCGGTCGCTCTTCCGCCCTCCGCCCGCGCCGCCCTGGAATTTTCCAATGCCCGCCTTCTGGGCGTGATTGAGCGGCTCGAAAAACGAATCCTCGAACTTGAGCATTCGGCAAGGGCGCCCCTGGAAGAAAATCATACCCCGGTCATTGTTGCTGAAACCCAGGACCAGCGGCGCATCTTGGATTTAATCGTGGAAGGACAACTGTTTTTGGACACAAACAAACCGGAAAAGGCCCTCACCTGTTTCGATGCTGCCTTGGAAATCCAACCCGCATCCGCCGACGCTCTTATCAAAAAAGCCGCGGCGCTGGAAAAATTGGAAATGGCTGACGAAGCCATTGCCTGTTATGACCGCGCCATTGAATCTGAAGACTCGGCCACAACCGCTCTTTTACAAAAAGGCGGATTGCTGAACCGGCTGGCTCGTTACGAAGAGGCCCTGCAATGCTACGAGCGGGCGTTGCAAACACAGGAAAAAAAAGCGGCGGACGGGGGCCATGCCCGGTTGGATTAATGCGTTGTCTGAATTGAACCGTTCACCGCGACCCTCAGTTGAACCGGACCCGCCCGCGCTCCGTCTCAATTTGCTGTCGCATCATATCAATTTTCATTTTTAGTAACTCGCGGTTTTCCTGATTGCGTTCGGCGAGTTCCTTTTGCAATTCCTGGATGCGGTCCTGGTAGGCGCGAATCCGTTCCTGCATGGGCGCTTGCAGCCGGTCGAGCCTGTGCACAAGTTCGGCGATCTCCGCCGCTGCCGCCCGCTGCGCTTCCAGCAATTCCGCCCGTTGCGCGGCCAAGCCTTGCACAACGGCATCTTTGAGGGTTTGCGCGAGATATGGCGCCAGGTCCGTTGCCGGCGCTGCTGCCGCTCTTTCGAGAGGACGCAATTTGACCGCTACCGAACTCGCGTTAGACCGGCGCAAAAGACGAGTAACCACGAACAATGACGCAACGGAAATGGCGGCAAGGGCGGCCATGAGCCATTCATCTCGCCGTCGAAGTCCTTGAGCCTGTGTTTGCGCCTCCAGGGCCCGGCTTTGGGCCCGCGCCTGGTCCGTTTGCGCCTGTTTCTGCTGCTGTTGGGCCAGTACAATGGCCTGCTGCGCGATCTGGGCCTGTTGTTGTTCAGCCTGCGCCAATTCACGCTCCTGCTGCGCGCGCTCGTGTTCAGCCGCAATCTGCTCGTTCAATGACACGGGGATCATCGCCTGGGTCATTGCCGCCAGAGCGGCCAACGCCTGCGCCTTAATGATCTCACCGCGATGCACAACGACCTGGCCGGCGTCAAAATGATCCGAGACGACGATTTGCCGCACTGAATAGTCGCGCGCTTGTTTCGTCATGGCCACATTGGCAAAACAATCCGGCTGAAGAAAACGCGCCAGCGCCCCCGCCAGCGGCTGCTCCTGGTCGGAAAATTGCCTGCGGAATTTCAATCGCACGGCTGAAATCCCGGGTATTTTGTCCAGGCTGATGACGTGTCCCAGACGCCATGCCTGCGTAAAGGTAAATTTCTGGTTGGCGCTCTTCACAGGCATGATGCGGACCTTTTTTCTATAAACAAAATGAGACGGTACGGCGTCGGCCTGGACCGGGCGTGCCATGGCCCGTAACAATAACCCAAGCCATTTGTCCCGCAGGTCCGCTCCGGAACCGCCGCGCGCCCAGATTACCGCCAACTTGGGAGTGACCGGAAATGCTTTGTGCTGCGCGTTATACGCGGTGACTAAGTATCCAAAATTGGATCCTTCAATGGTTGAATTATCAATGAAGGGTTCATCGTACGCAGAGGCGACGGCATTGGAAAAGGTTTGGCGCGCCTGACTGAACGCGGCCGCGAAATCCCGGGCCATCACGTTCGTTTGCCCGATAAATTGGTGATAGATGGCGGCGATGCTCTCCACCTGCGAGATTTTCAAGGCGGCAGTGGCCTGCTCATCCACCACGTCAAACGGCGCGACGGCAACGATGTCCTGCGACGCCTTGTCGCCTATTTTGTAAACCGGAATTTCGGCAGCCCGGAGTGAAACGCAGACCAGCGCGAATGAGCACGCTCCCACAACGTGTTTTACAATGACCATAAAAAGGACTTTTGCTCGCCAAGTTTTTGTTGGCCGTTCCAAAGGGTGGCGCGCCACGCCGCGAGCGTCCCGAGGTTTTTATAGGCGCGCCCGGCTAAAGTCAACGAAATCCAGTGGTGAAACAGTTTTGGCGTGACCGTTTGTTCCAGGGTCGCTTCCGTCGGCAACCCGTTCACCATTACGCCGCGCAATTCCACGCGGATTGTGAGCTTCCTGCCATGGGCGTGGCGGGCTTTCCAGCAGACATCAAAACGAATTCCAGAGATGTCATTGGTGTGTTCCTGGAGCCAGGCCTGATAGGCATCACGGTCGAAAAGACTGGGCGAGGTCGCCACGGCGCCATTGGTGTCCATCAACAGTGGAAGCACTTTGACAATGCGGCCAACAGGCGCATTAAAAGAATCGGCCATCAGATCGTGGCCGGCAAAGCATATAAAAGTCAAAAGCAGCAACAATCGCAGCCTTCGCATGCCGGAACGATGGATCAGATGGTGATTGATTTCAATCCTTTTGCGCAATCGCCTGAACTAGTCAATTAAAAATCTGATGGCGTGGATCGAGATTTGGCGCGATGATGCGAAGGTGATTATCACTTCCGAATCGTCCATGCGCGCAGTCCAGGAAGCCTTTCCCGGCGCGCAACGGGCGTTGTTTCGACGTTATCACATCGGCGGTTGCAGCAGTTGTGCATTCGATCCAGATGAGACGCTTGCGCGTGTTTGCGCCCGTAATGGCAAGCTGGACGCAGCCGAAGTCATCGCGCACATTCAATCCAGCCATGAACAGGACGCGAAGATTTTGATTGCGCCAGGGGATTTGGCTGAATGGTTGCAGCGCGATCCCTCCGTGAAGCTGGTGGATATTCGCTCGCGTGAGGAGTTTGAGGGGGTCCATATTGCCGGATCGGTATTGCTTTCGCAGGCGGTGATGAGAGAGATCATGGCCAGCGGCTCGAATACCAAACCCATTGTGGTTGTGGACCACCAGGGAAAAAATGCTCTGGACGCCGCTGCTTATTTCATTGGGCACGGATTGCAAAATGTGCGCTGTTTGCGCGGGGGCATTGATGCGTGGGCTTTGGAGGTGGACCCCGGAGTGAGGCGATATATACTGGCCTGACCGCGCCGGCCTTTTTGGCGCGAAACAATAGTTTCCAAAGAAACATTTGTGCTATATTATTCCTCTCAAAGAGAAATAGGCCGCCATTGGCGGGGCCATCGCGGAGCAGTCGGACGCTGATGGGATCGGGCAGCCCAAAAAAAGTTGCGAAAATAAATTTGACAGAAAACCATTTCGTTTTATAAATGTGTGGTTGTCAACAAATAACCATTGACGGGCTTGGTGCGGCGCAGTTCACACGGAAAACATGATATGAAAAAGATTTTTGTATCCGCGGGCTTGGCAGCCATCGGCGCGATGACTTTGCACGCGGACGAATACGCGCCTGATTTCACGGCGTCGAACGCTTCAAAACCATGGACCATTTCCGGGACCTTTCGCGGGTTCTATGATGACAACATCACCACCTCTCCCAACGGTTCCAAGACAGGGAGCGCGGGGTTTGAGATCAGTCCACAGCTGAATCTGATCGTTCCGTTGCAACAGACCGAATTAGGCCTGCGCTATACGTACGGCTTGTATTATTATCAGCAACGCGAAAACCAGGGGTCCAACCCGATTGACCAGACTCACGAAGTGGATTTATGGGTGGACCATGCATTTACGCAGGCTACCGAGGGGAAAATTGACGACACGTTCACCTCGGCGCAAGACCCGCAATTAACCTCCGCGGGCAACATTTTTCCCTACCGGGTGGAAGGCAACAATATTCAAAATGTCGGCACAGCGTCGCTTCATCATGAATGGAGCATGTTGTTCAGCACTGACTTGACCTACCAAAATACATGGGTTGATTATTCGGATAAGGTTGGAAATATTCTGGACCCGTCGCCGGTCGCATTGCTGAATCAAGACAGCCATTCAGGCACGGTGACTTTGACTTATCAATATCTTCCAGACCTGGCATTTTTACTCAACTACGCTTTCACATGGACTGATTACACGAGTGATCAGCCCATTGGCATCAACCCTCTGGTTTACAACGGCAGTTACGGCACCTATTATAGCAACGACCGAAACGAGTATTCGCACAATATTTTCGGCGGAATACAATATGCGGCCACCGCGGATTTGAGCATTACTGCCGAGGCGGGATTCGTCTATTCTGATGACTATAATCTGCCCTCTTTCGATACGCAGAATCCCAACAGCTATCAGCCTTCCGCAAATGTCGCCATTACGTACACGTATTTGCCCGGCGATTATGTGCAAGTTGGTTTCAATGAGGCCGAGGCATCCGTGGCTACCTCTGACGTCAATGCATTCGGCTCAATCACTCTCTATCAACAGACTTCGGTCTTTTACGCAACCGTCAATCATCAGATCACGCCCAAGCTGACCGGAAGCCTCACGGGGCATTATCAGTACTCCACCTTCGTTAGCGGCGCCAACAACGGCGCCTCCGGGGATTGGTACACCTTTGGGCTTAATTTGGCGTACGCAATTACTCCCTGGGTTTCAGCGGACGCGGGATACAACTTCTATTACCTGACCAAAGAGGGCCCGCTGACCGGTTACAGCCGCAACGTGGGTTACGCCAGCTTGACCGCCAGTTTTTAAATCTTATTTTTATCATTTCGTTCGCTTTTTACTTATTCTCAGTTATTTTGAACACCTGGCGCGGGAGCCGGGTCTAAACCGCACTTGGCCCTTTGATTTTGTTTTTTGATTATGGATTCGCCCGAAACACAAGCCGCGCCGGAAAGCAAACTGCATTTTCTTGATTACTGGCGAATCATCCGCATTCGCAAGGCAATCATCATTTTCGTTTTCTTCATCACAACGGTGATCGCCACCGTTGCGACATTTCTTATCCCGCCGCGTTACAGCAGCACGGCGCAAATTGAAATTCAGCCCGATATTACCACGCAGGACCCCGTTCAATATGCCCCTTACGATCCCTATTTCATGGAGACGGAGCTTGATGAAATCAAAGGTGACATTGTTTTGAGCCGTGTGGTGGACGATTTGAATCTAGCCGTCGAATGGGGCAAAAAGTACAATCAGGACGGGAGCCCGCTTAAGCCTAACGATGCCATAACCTATCTGCGGGACTGCGTTTCCCTTGACTCGGACCGCAACACCAAGCTCATCAACATTAATGTCGAGAACGGAGACAAGGAGATGGCCGCGCGCATCGCCAACACCATCGTCGCCGATTACAAAGATTACCGGCTGGGATTGCATAGCAATCAAATGGCTGTCGGCATCGAAAAACTGCAAGCCAAATACACCGATGAAGATCTGCAAATCCGGCAGATGCGAAGCGATGTCGAGCAATTGCGACAGAAGTACGGCATCGTGGATACGGATCCGATGGCCCAGGCGCCTACTCCGACCCTGAACGCGGAGCAGATTCAATCGTTAAATGAGAAGCTGGTCGAACAAAAGGCGCTGTGCATCAAGTTGGATAAGGAGCTTGCCGAGTTCGAAGCAATTCAAAATACAAATCCGACCAAATTGGCCGACGTGCTGCTGACCATCAGCCCTGACAGTCAGCTATCTGATTTGTTGGAAAAGCTGCACGACAATCAACAAAAGTTCGTTTCTGAGAGCAATTATCTCTCGGCCGCGAACCCTGACATGATGTCCACAAAGGAATTGATGGGCCTCGTGACAAAGCAAATCAAGGATCGTGTGGATGGCATCATGTATGGCTTGGAGGCGCAGCTTGTGGCCGCGGAAGCCCAGGTGGCCGGGTTCACCAATCAACTCGGCGAAATCGAAGTTCAAAGCCAGGACGAATTGACCCGGGGTCAGGATTATTGGATTGCCAAGACACAGCTTCAGAACAAGGAGGATTTGCACAGAATGCTGGGCGAGAAAATCGAAGCGTATGAAGCCGATGCCCAGATGCCCAAATCCGCCCTGGTCACCCTTATTAATCCGGCCACGCCCGGCGAAGTTCCCGTCTGGCCCAAGAAAACGACCACCATCGTTTTGGGCGCCTTTTTCGGGTTGCTGGTCGGCGTGAGCCTCGCGTTTTTCATCGAATATCTTGATACAAGCGTCAAGACCATTGACGAAGTCGAGCGGGTCTTTCAATCGCCGGTCCTGGGCGTCATTCCGCAAAACGTGGGCATGCTCATTGACGAAGGCCCCGACAGTTCGCATGCCGAAGCGTACCGGGTGCTGCGCACGAACATTCTCTTTTCGCGCAAAGACAACAACCTCAACACGCTGGTGGTGGTTAGCGCGGGGATGGGCGAGGGTAAATCCACCACCGTGCTCAACCTGGCCACGGTATTCGCGCAGGCCGGCCAGCGCACGCTCGTGGTGGACTCGGATTTGCGCCGCCCCACACTCCACAAGTTGTTGCGCCTCAACAATGACACCGGCATGATCAACTATTTGCTCAAGCAAAGCACCCTTGACCAGGTGATCCAGAATACCTCGGTGCAAATGCTGGATTTTATGCCCAGCGGCAAATTGCCGGGACGCCAGGTCAACATTTTGGGTTCGGAACCCATGCGCAACCTGATCAGCGAATTGAAACAGCGCTACGATTTCATTCTGTTTGATTCGCCGCCAATCATGGGATTGAGTGACGCTTCAGTGCTGGCCAGCGAAGTGGACATGGCCGTGCAGATCATTCAATACCGCCGCTACCCGCAATTGATGAATATCCGCGCCAAACAAATGGTCGAAAAGGTGGGCGGAAATCTCATCGGCATCGTCCTGAACAATATCAACATGGCCCAGGATGAGAGCTATTATTATTACGGCGGCTATTATTATCACAATAATGAGGATTCGCAGGAATCCGCGGCTTCAAAAACTTCCGCCGGCGGTTCTGATCGCATCGGAATCCAGCAAAAGTATTGATTGCGCGTGCCCGGTAATTTCGCAAGGATAGGGATTCATGAATCTTGTTTCGAAACTGACGCTCTTTTCGTGCGCCGCCCTTCTGGCCGGAACCGTCTTATCGGGCTGCGGCAAGACCGACGATCCAGTCTTGTCCGATAACCCGACCCCGCCGGCCACGACTGGAATGGGAACTGGAGCGGTGACCAATGACGTGTCGCCAATCCCGGCGCCAGCGGCGCGTTTTCAATCAGGCGAAACGGTGAGCATCAGTTCGAGCACTGGCAGTCAGATGGTTGATGGCCCAATTCCCTCAATACCCCAATCGTATCTAATTGCTGATGATGGCACGATAACGTTGCCCCTCATTGGCGTCGTGCAGGCCGCGGGCAAGACCCCAGGCGAACTGCAGCGTATCATCACCAGGCTGTATGTGCCGCGGTACTTTGTGCGCCTGGCCGTAAGTGTCACGGCGATGAACCGCGTCTATTACGTGGGCGGCGAGGTGACGAAACCCGGGCCGGAAGAATATCTGGGCCATACTACCGTGAGCCGAGCGATTCAAGCCGCGGGCGATTTTACCGTATTCGCCAGCCATAATGTCACGCTCATTCGATCCGACGGCACACACCTCTCTGTTAATGTCGATCAGGCGCTTAAAGACGCTGATAACGACCCGCCCGTTTACCCGGGAGACCAGATTCAGGTGCCTCGCCGGAGGTTCTGATGGTTCAACTTCATGTTCTTTCCGGGAAAATGGCTGGCAGCCGCGTGGCTGCCAGCCATTTTCCTTTTCGGATTGGACGCGCTGCGGAAAATGATTTGCCGCTCGACGACGACGGTGTTTGGGACCGGCACATTG
>JBOHXA010000010.1:0-1702 GCA_050737335.1 Limisphaerales bacterium
CAGTTGTTGTTGCCGAAGCAATTTGCGCCTGACACGAAATTCCTAAAATGCCATGCGGAGAAATGTTTGGTTAAGCAAAGCAAGATGAACTAATTTATGCCGCACGAATTACTTTTGAAAATTGCGCTGACGTCGTATCGGTTTGAGGTTGCTCGCTGTGCAATTTGCGCCCGACACGGATTTCCTGAAACGCCATGCTGAAAAATGTTCAGGTCACCAGAGCTGAATGGGTTTAATTGGCTTATGGATCGCGGAATTAATTGGACCAGTTTTGAAAAGAATGTTGGCTTCTGACATGTTTAAAGACAAACCAATCATCTCGTTGTTTTCGGGCGCAATGGGTTTGGCCGCATCGTCGGGCGCCGGAGCGTGGTTATGTCACGGCGCTCGTGGACGATGAAAAGGCATCGGAAACCACGATGGAATCAGTCAGAGCATCCCACGATTTTTCGAAAGGTCCGAGAGGGCGTAGCAGCGAAAGTCAGTTTGCCATAACTATTTCCCTCGAACCACTGACCACAAGGCATTTTGATGTGGTTGAGTTGACACTCAACGCTACGCAATTCAGCAGGATGCGCCGGCATTTGCCGGCGCACCCATTTTGAATTCGCGTTACGGCGCGTAGATCAACAGATAGAACACGGTGCCGTTGTTTGGATCAACCGGCATGGCCACCTGGTTGGTGGTTGTGGAATTGGCCACGTTCACCCAGTTCGTGCTGATGCCCACCGCCAAGCTGTTCGTCTGCGCCTGCAATGTCCAGCCGAAGTGGTCTTCGGGCCAGCTCAATGTCATCACATTGTTTGTGACCGCGAATACGATGTTCGTTGGGTTCAAGCTTGGCGTCACAATCACCGCGCCGGTCGCGCCTGTGGTTGTGTAATTACCCGCCTGACCGCCGCCGAGCGTCAAGCCGCTCGCCGACGTGATCGGTTCGATGCCGGGCGTCGAAGACGCGAGGGTCACGCTTCCTGAGGCCACGTTCACGACGTCGGTACCGACGATATTCGTGATGGACAGGATGCTGGATAGGGCAATGGCGGTGCCGTCATAGGGGCGTGTGCCCGTCAGACCCACTGGTAACGGATCCACCGTGAGCAAGCCGGTGACGTAGGTGATGCTATAATTGCCGGAACTGAACGTTCCGCCAGTCGCAGCGCTGGGCGTGAGAGTGTAGGGCGAACCGGACACAGGCGCGTTGGACGCGCCGCCGGCGGGTGAACCGCTGACCGCCAGGGAGACAGTCCCGATAGTTTCGCCGTTCTGCAATCCACTGTCCGTGAACTGCGTGCTGCCCGCACCGACCGGGAGCGTTTGGCCGTAGGTCTTGGTTTGGGCGTTGGCAGTGACTGTGAGCGGCGCTTTGGTGATCGTCAACGCCGTGCTGGTGTCCGTCGCGGGAGCCAGCGTGTTGTTGGTGCCCGGATACGAATAGGTAATCGCGTACGTTCCGACCGGCACTGTGTTGATTGGCATGGTTATTGTGAAATCGCCGTTGTTATCGTCAATCGTGGTGGTATTTGTCTCCACATTCGGAATCGCAACGTTCACATCCTCACCCATCGCGGGATAAGTCGGACCGGCCGCGCTTACCGTGCCGCTAAAGGTGGCATTCGCGCTGCCGTAAACCGCAGTCAGGCCGGGATTGGGGCTTTGGTTGGAGAACACGGTGCCGGCGTAGCCAGCCGCCGGGGCGACCTGC
>JBOHXA010000011.1:0-3644 GCA_050737335.1 Limisphaerales bacterium
GATACAGGGCTTCTTCACAAGCCGAATCGCCCCCGCCCACCACCACCAGCGGCTTATTGCGAAAGATTGGCAACGCACCGTCGCAGGTGGCGCAATAGGTCACGCCTTTGGTCTCCAATTTGTCTTCGCCAGGAACGGCCAGGTGTTTGTGGCCGGCGCCCGTGGCGATGATGACCGTTTCCACCTGCAGGGTTTCGCCGTCCACGACCAATTCGAACGGGGATTTCAAAAAGTCCGCTTTTTCCACGGTTCCAAAGCTCGTCGTGGCGCCGAATCGTTCGGCCTGCTTTTGCATGCGGGTCATCAATTCAAACCCGTCCACGCCCTCGGGAAACCCGGGGAAATTTTCCACGATGCTGGTCGTGGTGAGCAGTCCGCCCGGCTGGCCGCCCATAAGCACCAGGGGTTGCAGATCGGCTCGCGCCGTGTACAGCGCCGCGGTCCAGCCCGCGCAACCCGATCCTATAATGACAACTTTGCGCATAATCAGGACCCCAAGAATGGGCATTTTATCTTCCGGTTTCAAGGCAACATACGCTCAACGTCTGGTTTGGTTTCGGCGGCGGGCATTTTTGCCTTGTTTTGCTTTTTGGAATCTGGCCGTGTATCCTGATTCAGGTCAACTATGAAGATTCAAGCGCTTGCCATTGGCATGTCGGTGCGCCATCCGCAATACGGAATTGGCGTGGTGAAGGCGATTTCAGAGCAAACGGCGGAAGTGCGGTTTAGCGACACGCTCCGCACGGTGGACCCGGAACTCAGCGGACTCGTACCGGCCGAGCCGGGCATCGCCGTCTCCGGACTCGATCAGCCGCTGAACCAGTTTGTCGAGTCCATTATCGAGCGGGTCATCCAAACGCTCGGGTTGGAAAAACCCGACACGGCGACCGTTGAACTGGGCGCGCGCTGGCAAAGCGGAAAAATGACGTTGCAGCCCTCCGATCCGTCTTTGCAAGCCAAGGAAGTGCCGCTGGAGATTTTCTTTCATAAAATCGTCGGCGTCCGCAACCAACTGCGCGTCCTGGAACAAAAAATCAATGCCCATGCCGGGCTGACCGACGCTGACAAGGTGGATATGCAACAATATATCAGCCGCTGTTACGGCTCGCTGACCACCTTTAATTTGCTGTTCAAGAGCAAGGATGGACAGTTCTCCTCGAAGGGAGAATAAGAACCGGAGTCCAACCGAAACGGCGCCAGTCGGTCCAGGCGCATCGGACCGCCGCGGCCAGAGCCTCAACGAGACGATTCGCGATCCGCGGGAGGACTCGCGCCTGCATCCCGAAGAACATCCTTTAATTCAGGCCGGGTTTGATGGTAATCCGATTTTCTCCGCTCCAGCGCCGGACGCACAATTTCCGCCCGGACGTCAATGGTGCGCCCAAAACAAATCCTCCAAAGCTCGCCGGTGTTTTCCCAAATACCAGACTGCCGTTCTTTCTCAAAACCTGGCCGGTAAAGATCCGCAGCATGGCGGAGTTCCTGAAGCATCTCGGCCTCGGTGGGGTGTCCGGTTTGGTTTATGATGAGCCGGAATGCTTGCCGGTCACGCTCGCCAAAGCGATGCAGTTTGCTCACTAATATATCAAGGGGATGGGCAAATCTGACTTCATGATTCATGCGCAAAACAGTATAAGCCCGGTCTTGCCAATTAGGGCCTGCCTGAAAGCTTGAGCCCGAACACCGGTGGATTTTTGGCTGTAACGACGGACTATCCAGGTGGTGTTCGCGGTCAATCGCGTCAATATCCTCATTGGCGAAGGCATCCACGTCGCGCGAAACCTCGGCGCCCGGAAAGGCCATTTGTAGCGGCGCCGTGCCGAAAATCGTTATCAAAATGTTTCTATCGGCAGGAAGAACGTTAAGCAGTTGGATGATCAGTTTGCCCGGCGCGCTATCCCAATCGAGAGCTGGCTGCCATTTAAACACGAGAAACAGGATAAAGATCCAATGCTTGTTCGATCAATCGGGCTTCCACCGCATCATCTTCAGCAAGAACTCTGGCGGCAGCCGATTGCCATTTCGTCAGAGGCAATCCACGGTCCAGGCGTCGAATAATCCTGGCCGCCATCTTCGACTTCCTCCAACGAGCAACCTTTTCGTGAATGTGCGGTGGCGCTTTTGATCAAAGATTCCACTTTTTCAAATAGACGGCCCCTTCCATCATCCCGGATGACACCTTTCCCCGGGGGAAAAACAGAAAATGGAATTTGGCCGTTCTCCAAATCGTTCATCTGCAATTCTCCAACAATACAAGGGCTATGAGTTGTGGCGCTCGACGCCATAAAAATATATCGTCGTCTAATTTCTTTACTTTGAAACACTGCATCCGCTTCGTGAGGTTGCCAAGCCTTTTATCCTCGTTTGCGGGCAACCTGAATCCAACTGTCCCGGTGCTGAAATACCGCGGGCATTGGCCGAAAGCGCGTTTAAGTCACAGTAATGGCGCAAGAGGATTGTGCGCGAACCGTATAAGCCATCGAACCGGCCCGATGTCGAGACGTCTCTCCGTGGCTGCTGGAACGCTTTGATGAACGGGCGAATACTGGACATTCGAATTTCGGGGAATTTCCCGGGCCTGGGATTTGGAAATTCCGGGATTCTGGGTTACAATAGCCATCGAAAGGAGAACGCATGAAACAAGATGAGGTTGCATCCCGGCTGGAACCGGTCGGGACGACGATTAGAAAATCTTTTGCGCATCGGCTCAGCCACCGGCTTTGGTTTTTAGACGCCCGGGCGCTTCGTGAACGCGCCCAAAAGCGGACCGCGCTGTCGGATTTTGGAGAACCATCAGTTGAACCGGCGCTTTCAATACTCACCACCAGTCTCGAAGAGGAAGCGGGGCTGCATCCGTTGGGACGCTTTCTGATGCGCGGCCATTTGCTGGAGATTTTGCAGACCCGGCTGCGCCTGGCGGCGATCTGGCGCCGGGCGCCCCGCCTGCTGGACAAGCCAATCGAAAAGCCTGTCTTCATCACCGGCATGCCGCGGAGCGGCTCGACGTTTCTGCATGAATTGCTGGCGCAGGACCGGGAGAACCGCACTCCAAAGGTATGGGAGGTCATGTTTCCCATACCGGCGCCGCGGTCGGATGTCCCGGACGCCCGGCGCGTGCGGCGGGCCAATATGAATCTCTGGTGGTTTCGGTGGCTGGCGCCCGGGGCGGATGAAGTTTATCCGGTGCGGGCGGTCACGCCGCATGAATGCCTGGCGATGCACAGCTTTACGCTGATGTCCGAGGAATTTGTCACCACCTGCCGTGTGCCGGCGTATGAACGGTTCCTGCGCCAGCGCGGTTTGCAGGCCGCCTATGCCTGGCAAAAACGGTTCTTGCAGCATCTTCAGTCGCATTCGCCGTTGAAACGATGGATTTTAAAATCACCGGACCATCTTTACGCGCTGGATGAATTATTTTCGGTGTTTCCTGACGCCATGATCATTCAAACCCATCGAAATCCGATTGAAGTGCTCCGGTCTTCGCTGCAGCTCACCGAAGTAGTGCAGGGACTTTTTGCGCGGCCGGACCGTGAACGCCTCCAGGAGCGCGAAGCCCGAACGCTGGCGGAAACCATGGAACGCTCGATTCGTTTTCGCGATCAGCACCCCGAATTGGCAAGCCGTTTTCTCGACTTAAACTATTC
>JBOHXA010000012.1:0-31192 GCA_050737335.1 Limisphaerales bacterium
GGCGGCCAGCCGTAGGGATAATCCCATTGGCGCGGGTCATGGGTGCGCGCGGCGGCGACTGATTCCTCCGCGCTTGAAGCGAGGCCGGCGCGTTGCTCCAGTTTGGCGCTTGCGAAGTCAACGATGCGTCGCGCGCGGTTTCGATCGACAGGATCGGCGGGGTCCAGCAATTTTGCCCACAGCGGAAACAGGCCTGTGGCTGCGATATACGTGGACCGCTCGTGACGGGTGAAGTCGTAATCGAAAAAGAACCCGCGCTTTTCGTCCCACATCATATGCATCATGGCTTGGCGGCGAAGGGCCGCCTGGCGACGCCAATAAGCCGCCTCGCCAGCGCTCCCCTGGACGCCGGGGAGTTTTCCATTGAACTCAGTGTCCAAAAGCCCGGCGAAATCGGTTTCGTATTTGTAAAGGAGCGAGTTGAGACCCACGGCAAGAAAATCATTGGCCCGATCGTCAAAGCGGTGGGTTGTGTCGTGGCCGGATTCGCGCATGGCGCGGTCACTTTCGAAGAATTCGTCAAGCGTCATGCCATTGGCTCTTAAGTCCGGGAAATCACCGCAATACAAATAGTCATTCAGAAAACGATAAGGGGTTAATGGCAGTGGGAGCCGGGAATTTACCTGGGTGAGCCAGGGTTGGATTTGGTCGTCATAATGGCCCGGCTCGACCTCGGGACAGGGACCTCGTCCTGAATCGTAATAACGGTTTAGCTGATACGGACCAATGCGAATACGCCGATCGGGACACATCCAGACATTTTGATATTCATTCATCGCCGTTTTTAACGCGGCCGCCAGCCAGTGTTTATCAGCCGCGCCGGATTCATAGATGGCGCGGATAATGGACGTGAGAAACGGCGGCTGCGAGCGGGTCAGATAATAGGTGCGATTGGCGTTTGGAATTTTTCCATAGTGGTCCATTTCGTAAAGCAGGTTGTCCGCCATGCCGCGCGCCAGGTCTTTGCGTCCATCCTGCAATAGTCCCTGAATGATGAAGTAGCTGTCCCAATAATAAAGCTCATTGAAACGGCCGCCCGGCACGACGTAGGGTTCGCCGCGGACGGTTCCGAGCGCGTTTGTGACCAGGGCCAGCGAGAGCAGGCCGTGGGCGCCGTCCAGGTTGCGGACAAATTCACCTGAAATATTGCGCGGCGACGGCAACAGGACAATTTTCAGGGCGGGCGAACGATTTGCCGCAGCCTCGGATTTCCCGACGGCCTCGAAATAGGCGACGGCATTGGTATCGGACGCGGGGACGTAGAGATAATCGTCCCTGGAGACAACTTTCGAGTCGTGAACGACTTCATCAACGTGTGCGGCGTCAATTCGCCGGGTTAGCGCGTTCCAATAATCATCTTTGATGAGCCGGAGCGTGCGGGCGGTGACCGGTTCGTTGAAATCAATGTCATTGAGGGAAATTTGGAAATGGTTCGCGTCATCGGCCCGTTTCAGCTCCTGCAAGAGAATGGACAACGGATAGGCGCCTTGAATTTGTTCGAGGGTCGCGCCGTTCGTGCCGCGGATTTCGAAGCCGGTCAAGTGATCGTGGATGGTGATTTTTTTGTCGCCGTCTGTATCCTCCTGCGCGATGAGGCGGGCGAGATTATCCGGCACGTTGATAGTCTGGCTGAAGGAGGGCATGGCCGGCCCAAGCAGGAAAAATAGCCAAAACCAGCGTCCAAGTGTCATGGCGAAACATATCGCAGGTATTCAGTTGCTGGCAAGTGGCGAGCGATGAGCAATGGCGAATTTTCTCAAAGAGTGTCAACCTGTCAACGGGGTGTTTGCTGGAATACATTCCGCCCGGGGCGTATTTCATCTTCCGTTGCCCGATTCACCGGGCCTGCTTCTTATCGCTCAAAACCTTCGCCGTATCCGCATGCGCCAGCACTACGTCGGGATCGCGTTGCAAAGCATCGAAATAATGGCGGCCAAATCCCTGGCCCGCCTCCGACGCCACTAACAGGGACTTGGCTTGCTGGATCAACGCCAGCGCCTGCGCGTCCGTCGCCGACTTGTCGGCATCCTGTGCTTCATCCATTGCAACGATCAACTGGGAAAGCGGCTGCAACCACCCAAACCATGGATCATCAATGAGAAGCCGAAGAAACCGGTTCGGCGATGGAATCGGCCCCAGCACTTTCTCGTAAGTCACCCGTTCCGACTCGACAAGGACCTTATGCAGGCGCAACAAGGCGTTGCGGACTTCCTGTAAACGTTGGCCAATCGCGTTCGTCACCCATATGAAAAATCGCTCTTTCATGGCCCGGAGTCAACGGACAAAGTCCGGCCGCGCTTGAGTCTAAAATCACATCCGCGGCTGCGGGAAAAGGGTTCATGGTCCAAATGCGTTCGCAAAATGGAGACCGGCATCCCGAAGAACCGGCGCCGCTTTTTAATTGCAAAGCGGGCCATACCGGGGTTAAAACAAATCAGTGAAGGAAATCTTTTTAGTCGCTTGTTCCATCGCCGGGCTTATCGCTTTTCCGGCCAATCTTCCTGCCTGGGACGGCGCAGGCCACATGATGATTGCCGCCGAAGCATTCAGCCAATTGCCTCCGGAACTCAAAGCGCAGGCAATTGAAGTTTTGAAGAATCATCCCGACTATCAGCAATGGGTCGCTGCATATCATCCCAATCCCGATTATGATCAGGCCGCGTATGTATTCATGCGCAGCAGCACCTGGCCCGACGAGATCCGCCGAAGCGGCAGTCCCTACGATCATCCCGAATGGCATTTTATTGATTACCCGCTCCGGCCGCCGGCCTTTACCTTCGAACCGGACGCCCAGCCGGAGAATGACATCCTCTTTGGTGTGGCTCTGTCCGAACAAAGACTCAGCGATACCAATGCTGACCCCGTTCTGCGCGCGGTCTCTTTGTCCTGGCTGATTCATTTGGTCGGTGATATACACCAGCCGTTGCACTGCGAATCTTACTACGATGACCAATTTCCCAATGGCGACCGCGGGGGCAACGATTTTTATGTGAAATCAGGCCAGCAACCCATGCGCTTGCACCCGATTTGGGACGGTCTATTGGGGGAAATTGAAAATGCGACGGTGCAATGGAAATATGCCCATCAGCTGGACGCAAAATTTCCCCGGGCATCATTGCCGGAATTGACCGAGCATGCCACCCCGCTGTCCTGGAGCCTGGAAAGCCGCAAACTGGCCATTGAATACGGCTATCTATACGGCCATTTGAGAGGCGGCACAAATGTAGAAACCGCCTTTCCATTGCCGGCGGACTATCTCAGCAGGGCAAAATCTGTCGCCGAACGCCGAGGCGCGCTGGCCGGATATCGTTTGTGCGATGCGCTGGAGAATTACCTTGTTTTAGGCCGATTGGCGCCGCTCTTGCCCCCCAATACAAATATCGTGGCCGAGGCCCTTCCCGAAGAAATCGGGACGGCATTGGCAAGCCGATACTATGATCAGGACATGGTCGTGACCGGAAAAGTGGCGCATGTGATTGTGCGCGCCTCGATCGCCATTTTGGATTTGGACCAGCCCTATCCAGATACGCCCATGACTGCGGTCGTTTTCGATCAAAATTTCGCCGCCTTTGGCGATCTTCAGAGATACAACGGGCATCATGTGGCGCTCGAGGGCACCATCACCGAATATCACAGTAAACCCGAAATGGTCCTGGAATCCCCGCAACAGATTAAAATCACCGATTCCAGCCAATAACGGCTGCGCTTCGTGCCGGCATTCTCCTTCTCGCTCGCATTCCTCGTTCCTCCTGTTTTTCCCATAGGGCCGTTCGCGTGATTGCTATCCGAAACCCCTTTTTCACTCGCAATTGCCACCCACTGCGGTTAACGTATGATAATGAGGGATTTGCCGCGGCCTGAAGTGGTTTTTACGCATGAAAGCGATTTGGATGGATTGCTTTCGGGCGTCCTGCTCAAGCGGCTGGCAAAAAAAATACATAATGCCGACGTCCGGATCGAAGCCTATCACTATAATTACTGGAAACAGCGCGATCTCCGCGAACGGGCCGCATGGGTCGCCGATTTCACGTTTGAACCGCGCATGGACAAAGCCGAATGGCTCGTCATAGATCATCACGTGACCGAGGCCCAGCCCAAGTACGCCGATTTTATTTATGACCTCACCAAATCCGCCGCGTCGCTTTGTTACGAACTGTGCAAGGAAAACGGCATCCAATCGGCCGCTCTCGATCGCCTTGTCCATTTGAGCAACCTTGCCGATTTGTTCATTGTGGACGACCCGGATTTTGACCTGGCCAGCGATTACGCCAGCCTCGTCAAAACCTACCAGTTTTGGAACCTGTACACGCTCATCGGCGGCGACGTCGAAAAACTGCTGGACCATCCATTGCTTGAAGTTATGGCCGTCAAGCGCCGTATCGAGAATCCCCTGGGCTTGGAGTGGAGCAAATCCAATGTGACTGAACTTTCGCCCACCGTCGGCTTCGTGGACACCGTCGTGGGCAACAATAACCTGATTGTTCACCAGCTCCTGGAGCAGCGCGCCATCCCATATGCCGTCCTTGTCACGCTGTTCCGTCGCGGCAGCCTCGTCTTTGCCAGTTTCCGGAGCCATAACGGGGACGCGCTGAAAATAGCGGAAAAACTTCAGGGCGGCGGCCACGCCAACGCGGCTGGCGCGCTCCTGCCCAAATCCGTCCGCACGGTTCCAGACGGCATTGAATATCTCCGCCAGATTTTGAATGTCAAAAACCATGCCCGCCCGGCCCCGCTCAATAATCTGGAAAGCCTGTTTGCCGCCGTGGAATCCAAAAAGACCCAAGCGTAGAAGGCGCTTTTTTTGTGGCAGTCCCCCGGAGCTTTCGGGGCTTTGGAGTCATTCGCCTCTGGCCGTTCAGGTTGGCTTGCCTTTCAAAATCGCAAACCATCGGCCGGACAGGAATAACTCGATAGGACTATTGAAACAGGAGGCATGAACCGGTTTACTGGATCAGTCGTGCGAACGATATGCATCATCACAGCCCTCCTGGTCTTTAATTCGTTGGCCAGCGCCGCGGCCAACTCGAACGCGCCATTCACCATTCAACAACGCAATGGACGCCTCTGGCTGGCGCGGCCCGGCGGCGACTGTTTCTTTTCATTGGGCGTTTGTTGCGTCAACCAGGGTTTCTCGCGCGAACGCTTTTATCCACAGAACCCCGGTTATGCCGCATTCCAATATTATGACAATTCTAATCTCTGGGCGCGGGACACGATTAAACGGCTCAAATCCTGGCGTTTTTCCACCGTTGGCGGCTGGAGCGATTACGCGTCATTGCGCCAATGCCACGATGCGGATATCGTCTTCATTCCCGTCCTGGCCATCGGCATGAGATGTGGCGCGCCATGGATGGACATGTGGGATACAAATGTCATGGCGCGAATGTATCAGGTCGCGCGCGACCAAATCCTGCCGCTGCGAAACGATCCGCGCGTGCTGGGTTATTACACCGACAACGAAATGGGTTGGTGGAACGGGGCGCTTTTCAATTTGACTCTCGAGCAGCCTTCCACCAGCGGCCAGCGCCAGCGGTTGATCCTGTTGCTTCGCAAAACTTATCACAATAACTGGAATGAATTGCTCCGGGATTTTGATCCTGAAGGCGTCGCCAGCTTCCAGGAACTGGACCACCAGGGAAGGCTTTACCTGCGCCCGGGCAGCCGGGGCATTCGCGTGTACCGCCGTTTTCTTGGCCTCATGGCCGAGCGCTACTATTCGCTTGTCCGCCAAATCATTCGCACCTATGACCCTCGCGGATTGATTTTGGGAGATCGTTACCAGTCCTTTTATTATCCGGAAGTGGCGCGGGCGGCGTCATCCATGGACATTGTTTCGATGAATCTGAACGCGGCCTGGAATGACGGCACGTATCCAAGATTTTACCTCGACACACTTCATGCGCTGAGTGGCAGGCCCATTTACGTGAGCGAATTCTATATGGCCGCGGAACAAAATCGCAGTGGCGACAAAAATGACAACAGCACATTTCCGGTTGTAGCCACGCAAGCCAGGCGCGCCGTCGGTTTCCGCAACACCATGGATGCGCTGCTGCGAACGCCATTTGTGGTTGGCGCCGACTGGTTTCAATTCTATGACGAACCGACGCATGGCCGCTTTGATGGCGAGGATTACAACTTCGGCCTGACGGACATTCACAATCAGCCTTACAAATCGCTCACCGCGGCGGCGCGGACGCTTAATGCGACAGCGGTCAAGGCCAGGCCGCATTCCGCCTCGCCGGACGCGTCGTCAGGAGCGCCGCCGGCGCCGGACAATCCGCTGGGGCATTTCACGATTCGCCTCGCGCTGTCGGATTGGGACCGCGAGCGCGGATTTGTGAAGCCGGTTTCAAAATTTCCCATTGCCGACCTCTATGTCTGCTGGAACCGCAAGGCGGTTTATCTTGGCTTATACGCGCAGGACTTTGCCGAACCGGATTATTACCGGAACAAAACCGTGCCCGAGGCGGATCGCGCTCAATGGATTATAACCCTGGATGAAACTAAAAAGCCAATTCGCGTTCGCCTCGGTCCCGACGGCCCTCCCTCTTGCGATGAACCCGCGGCCCGCATCGTCAACGAATCCGGCGATTACATGAATACGCGCAATATCGCCGCCATCGAACTGCCTTCAAAATTATTTGGCAAAACAGCGTTCAATCCCGGCGATACGATTCAATTTGATTCTACGTACTTCACGCAAGCCCGCGCGGACCGCGTTGAATGGAAAGGCCAGTTTACTTTGCGTGAGTAACGAGTTGTGGCGGCGCGGGGCGGCCCATTTGTTCCGTTTCGAGTGTAGCAATGGCGGACTTGAGACCCGGTGAATCCGCCTCGATCGAAATCTCACCCGGCTTGCGCCCGGACTGAAGAATCGCAAGGCACAAGCCGTTAAAGGCGCTCCGTTGGGTGCCCTTGTCCGGTTCGTGGCTGGCCGGGTCGCCATTGCCCAGGCCGATTAATTGGCCCGCGCCCGTGACTTTAAACGTCACCCGATTGCTCGCTGTGGGAACGGTTCGGCCGCGTCTATCAACGATTTTCACAGTGATAAGAGAAACGTCCTCTCCGTTCGCCTCCAGCGTTGCGCGGTCAGGGTCCAGTTCGATGGCCGCGGGCGGACCGGTCGTTTCTATTACGGTTTGGCCAATGATTTTACCGTTGGCGTCATAACCTTTGGCGCTTAACGTCCCGGGTTCGTATTTCACGTTCCATTCCAAATGCGAGTATTGCGGCATCGTCTTTCTTCCGAGGCTCTTTCCGTTGAGGAACAATTCCACTTCCTTGCAATTGCTGTAACACCAGACGTCAATGTCCTGGCCTTCCTTGCGCCAATTCCAATGGGGAAAAATGTGAATCACCGGTTGGCGGGTCCAGCAGGATTGGTAGTAATAATACACGTCCTTGGGAAAACCGCAGCGATCCAGGATTCCGTACGCTGAACTGACCGCCGGCCAGTCGAACGGCGTCGGCTCGCCCAGATAATCAAAGCCCGACCAGACAAAACCGCCGGCCATCCACGGGCGCGCTGCGACCTCCGGCCACGCCTCCCCGGCGGTCTCAGCCCAATACGGCGCGTTAACGTCATATGCCGCTACTTCGCAGAAAGCCCGGTTTCCCTGGTATCGCGCCGTGTCGTTGGGCACGGTGAACGGCTCGCGGTCATAACAGCCGCGCGTGCCCACCGCGGCTCCGATTTCCGTCGCAATCAGCGGCATCTTTGGAAACTCCCGGTGGATCGGATTGTAGTTTTCCGGATGATAGTTAAAGCCTTGAACGTCTATCACCCCGGTCAAACCACGCCCGATGCTATTGTTCATCGCCGCCGTGATTGGCCGGCTGTCATCCAATCCATGGATTAGTTTCACCATTGCCCGCGCCTGCCGCGCCCCCAGCGGAGTGCCTTGTTCCTTTTCCTCGTTGCAAATGGACCACAGGATGATACTGGGATGGTTCCGGTCCTGCCGCACCAGGCTGCCCAACTCACCGAGAATTTCCGGGGAATCGCCCAGATGACGATTTTCCGCCATGACCAAAATGCCCAGCCGGTCGCAGGCGTCGAGAAGTTCAGGCGCCATTTCGTTGTGCGCAAAGCGCATGGCATTGGCGCCCATTTCCTTGAGCTTTTGCGCGCGCCAGGTGTACAGCCCGTCCGGCAAAGCAATGCCCACGCCTGCAAAATCCTGGTGATCGCACGTGCCTTTGATCTCGACGCGCCTGCCATTGAGAAAGAAACCGCGATTCGGATCGAAACGGATGGACCGCGCGCCAAAGGGCGTGGTGACCTGGTCAACCATTTTGCCGCCAACCAGCACACGGGTGCGAAGCTGATACAAATACGGACGCTCGCACGACCATAAATTCGCATCGGCCAGCGCAAGTGATTGCATGAATCGGCGGCTGCGCCAGGCCCCGACACGGTGAGTGCTCCTGGCGCGCGCCACCACCGCGCCATTCGTGTCAATGACTTCACTCACCACGCTGGCGCGCTCCGCGGCATCGGCATCATTTGCGATGCTGGTGGCAATGCGCAGCCGCGTATCGGCCCGTATGCCGTCGCGCGGATCTTCGACCGTGGCTGCCACATGGACGCCCCACGGCGCCACGTGGATGGGCGCGACACAAATGAGCCGCGCGTGCCTGTAAATACCGCCGCCTTCGTACCACCAGCCTTCGAATTGAGTTGGATCAACCCTCACAACCAAAAGGTTGTTGCCGCCGGGCGCCGCGAAATCGGAAATATCATGGCAAAAACTGGTGTAGCCGCTCGCGTGACGGCCTAAAAAATGACCGTTGAGCCACATTTGGCTGTCGCGGTAAACGCCATCGAACTCCAGCCACATTCGGCGCCCCTTTTCATCGCCAGGAATCCAAATTGTCTTGCGATACCATGCCGGTTCAACCGGCAAATAACCGTGCGCTTCGTCCGCCTTTGGGTCAAATTTACCTTCCACCACGTAGTCATGCGGCACGTTGACCCGTTGCCATGACGAATCGTTATAAGCCGGACTGAGAAATTCCTGGGTTGGCGACAGGTTTTCGTTAGTCGAAGAATGGGCAAAAACGCCCGGGATATCTCCACGATGAAACCGCCAGTCCAGGTCGAGTGAAGTCACCTCACGCGGCCCGGCGCGCGCGATGCCGGCCCAGGCAAGCCACGTGAGCAAAAGAATTTGAAGCCGCGCAAATTTCGCCATGCTGAGCCAATGCAACAAAAGTATCATGCCGCCTTTTCAAAAAGCCAGAAATAGTCCAATTGAGCTATAGGGCGTCGCCGCGGAAAGCGGTACAAAGGTAATTGTTCATGAATCGGAAAAGACTTTGGCGTCCTCTGGCACACCCCCTCGCGGCGGCGGCAGCCGTGATCATCCTGCACACCGGCTCGCTCAAGGCCCAGATGACCAACCGCTACGATTCGTTTTGCTTTGGCGTTTGCTACTACCCGGAGCAATGGCCCGAGGGTTATTGGGAGCAGGACGCGCGGCGGATGCGCGAGTGCGGCGTCAATACCGTTCGCATGGGCGAGTTCGGCTGGGCGCTCATGGAACCGCGCCAGGGCCGCTACGATTTCAGCCTCTTTGACCGCGCCATCGCCACGCTGGGCCGTCACGGCATACGGACCCTCCTCGGCACGCCCACCGCCGCCCCCCCGAAATGGCTCACACACAATCATCCGGAGATTCTGAACGCCCTCGAGAATGGCCAGCGCGTGAACGACCAATCGCGCCGCCAGTATTCTTACAATAGCCCGGTCTATCGGCGATTTTGCCGGAAAATGGTTGAGGCGATGGCGCGACACTACCGCAACAATGCCAACGTCATCGGCTGGCAGATTGACAATGAAATCAATAACGAAGACCCGGAAGATTTCAGCCAGGCCGCCCGCTCGGCTTTCCGCGACTGGTTACGAGGCAGGTATGGAACGCTCGATGCATTGAACGCGCGCTGGGGCGCGGTTTTTTGGAGCCAAACCTATTCCCGCTGGAACCAAATTGACCTGCCATTTCCCACGCCGGCCTGGCACAACCCGGCGCTCATGCTTGACTACAGACGATTTACCTCGGATTCGGCCACCAGCTTCCTGAACGGGCAGGCCGGAATTCTCAGGCGCTATTGCCCTGCCGATTTCCTCACTCACAACGGCGTGTTCAAGAACATCAATTATTACGATTTCACCCGCAATCTCGACATTTACGCGTACGATAATTATCCCACGTTCGAACAGTCGCCGCGTTTTTTGACCGGCGCAAGGCTGACGCTGGTCCGGGGTTTTAAGGGCCGATTTATGATCATGGAAGAACTGACCGGTCCCGCCGGCCAAACCTATCTGCTGCGCGCGCCGCGCCCGGGGGAGGCCCGCCTTTGGGCAATGCAAGCCGTGGCGCTGGGCGCGGATGGAGTGCTCCACTTTCGCTGGCGTTCGGCGTTGCGCGGCGCCGAAGAATACTGGTACGGTGTCCTGGATCATGATAACGTCCCCCGCGAACGCTTCAATGATTTCAAACGGGAAGGGTTCGAGATGCTGAAAATCGGGAAGCAGGTGTTCGGCTCCAAATTGGTTTCCCGAATCGCCGTCATCAAAGATTTCGAGGATGAATGGGTTTTCGATTATCAATTCCTGACGCCGGAAGTAAAAGTGCCCGCGGCTTATACTGCCCTGTTCCAGGCCGCGTCAGAGCAGCGTTACAACATGGATATCGTAGGGCCTCGCGCCGACCTGAGCGGTTACAAATTGGTTTTCGCGCCTCAACTGGCGCTCATGGACAGCCCGCTTGCGGCGCGACTGCGACAGTTCGTCGCCCGGGGCGGCACACTCATTATGTCCGCCGAAAGCGCCATTAAAAATCGGGACAACGCCTTCACAATGGATGCCATTCCCATTGGCCTGACAAATCTCTTTGGCGCTGAATTGGATTCCTTTCAAACGTATCAGCCGCCCTCGGCCACGAATAACGCCGTCCAATTCGCCGGCAACGATGCCGTACCCGTTGACGTTTTCGCCGAAGTCCTGCATCCGACAACGGCCCGTGTGGTCGGCCGATGGGACCGCGATTATCTCAAGAACGCGCCGGCGGCGACCGAACACGATTTCGGGCGGGGAAAGGCGGTCTATTACGGGTCGCTTTTCAATCTCGAGGCCGCGCGCTATCTCATCAAGCGTTACGCGAACCAGGCCGGACTGAAACCTTTGCTGGACGGCGTGCCCAGCCAGGTCGAGGTGACCTGTCGAAGCAATGGGCGCGCTGCTTTTTATTTTCTTCTGAACCACGGCGACTCACCGGTGACGGTCCGGGTCGGTGACGGTTTCGCGGACGTGCTTTCTGGAGAGCCGGCAGCCCCGTCCATGACGCTCGGTCCTTTTGATTACCGCGTGCTTGAACGAGATCGCCAATAAAATTCCTGAAGGAAAAGAGAAAGGACAAGGAAAAGAATATGCTCGATTCACTCCAAATTTCGCGCAGGAAATTCCTGCAATCGGTTTCATTGGCGGCGGCGGGCATGGCAGTGCCCGGTCGGTCCCTTGCCGGAACACCCTCCGTGGACGCGGCCTCGCAGCCGCTTGTCCAGTTTGGTTACGGCGACGTCGAATTTGCCGGGGGCCCGCACGACGAGCAACTGGCCGAGACGCATCGCGTGTTGATGGGATTGAGCGACGACAGCCTGCTCAAACCATTACGGCGGATGAGCGGCTTGCCCGCTCCCGGTGAATCCCTCGGCGGCTGGTACCAATACGACCCCGATTATGTATGGGGCAAAGACACGCCGGGCTTCGCCCCCGGTTGTACTTTTGGCCAATGGATTTCCGCGCTTGCCCGGTGGTACGCCATCAAACGGGACCCGGCCACGCGCCAAAAGCTTGTCCGATTGAATCGTCTGTATGCGGAGACCATTTCAGGCCAATACTACGAGAAGAACCGCTTCCCAACGTATTGCTATGATAAAATTGTTTGCGGCCTGATTGACTCCCGCCAATTCGCCGGGGATCCCGATGCCTTCGCGATCCTTGACCATACCACCTGGACCGCGCTGCCGCATTTTCCGAAGCGCGCCGTTGAGCATGGAGTCGCCTGGCGCCCCAATAAGGATTTTTCGTGGACCTGGGATGAATCCTATACGATTTCGGAAAATCTCTTTCTGGCGTACCAGCGCGGCGCGGGCAAACGCTATCTGGAGCTGGGCCGCCGATATTTGGACGATGCGTATTATGATCCCCTGGCTGAGGGACAAAACGTCCTCGCCGGCCGTCACGCCTACAGTTATGTGAATTCTTTGAGTTCGGCGATGCAGGCGTATCTGACGTTGGGCGACGAAAAATATCTGCGCGCGGCCCGCAACGCCTTTGAGATGCTTTCGGCTCAAAGTTATGTCACCGGCGGCTGGGGACCCAACGAGACACTCCGCGCTCCCGGAAGCCCCGACGTGGCCGCAAGCCTCACCAACACCCACGCCAGTTTCGAGACACCCTGTGGCTCTTACGCGCACTTTAAACTGACGCGCTACCTTCTGCGCGTCACCCGCAATGCCCGCTACGGCGACAGCATGGAGCGGGTCATGTATAATACCGTGTTGGGAGCAAAACCGCTGATGCCCGATGGCCGGACCTTCTATTACTCCGATTACAATTTCCAGGGACGCAAAGTTTATCGGGAAGATCAACATTGGGCCTGTTGCTCCGGCACTCTGCCTCAGGTCGCGGCAGACTATCGGATCAACACTTACTTTCGCGATCCGCAAGGCGTTTGGGTAAATTTGTATATCCCATCCACCGCGCGATGGAGACAAAATGGGGCTCACGTCGCCCTGACCCAGGAAAGCCTTTATCCATTTGACGGTCTCGTGCAATTCACTGTGAAAACGTCGCGCGCCCGGGATTTCACGTTGAATTTCCGGATTCCCGCATGGGCGGGTGGAGCGTCGGTCGCAATCAATGGCCGGCGCGCCGGGACGGAAGTGATTCCTGGAACTTTTGCGTCAATCCGCCGTGGATGGAAAAATGGCGATCGCATCGAATTGGATTTGCCCATGACGACACGCCTTGAATCGATTGACAGGCGGAATCCGAAAACTGTTGCCCTGCTTTTCGGGCCGCTGGTTCTCTTTGCAATCACGAATTCGCCGCCAACGCTGGCTGCTTCAGACCTTCTGGCCGCCACCCGGCTGGATCGGCGAACCTGGCAGGTCAAAACCGCCGCCGGGCCCCTCAAGCTGCTGCCGTTCACTGACATTGCCGATGAGCAGTATTCAACCTACTTGCATGTCACCTGAACCGGTCCGATGCCAATGATTCCGAAATCGTTGAGACTTCCATGAACCGTGGCGGGTTGCCCGGACCGCAAACGAGGCCGTGCGATTATTCTGCGAAACAGCCGGGGCAGCTTCATGTCCGCTGCCACGGGAAAAGACAGTCTGTCTTTTCGCGAGGCCGTGCGATTATTCCGCGAAACAGTCGGAGCAGTCTCATGTCCGCTGCTACGCGCCGGTTTTGCGCAATTCTTTCATTCCTGCTCACCCTCCCGGCGATTGCCTTAAATGCTCAATCCGTTTCCCCATCAGCCTCCGATCCACGGATCGAAAACAAAATCTCTGACCTCCTCGCGCGGATGACTCTCGCCGAAAAGCTGGGACAGCTCCAACAAATCGAAGGAACCTGGGACGGTGACGTTCGCCCCGCGCAAATTGCGCTCGCGCGCAAAGGTCTTCTCGGCTCGTCCATCTTTGTCCGCGGCGCCGCGCGTACGACGGAGTTGCAGCGTGTGGCGATGACCGAATCGAGATTGAAAATTCCCATTTTGTTCGCATTCGATGTGATCCACGGCTACCGCACCATTTTCCCCGTGCCGCTGGCCGAGGCAGCCGCCTGGGACCCGGGGGCCGTCGAGCGCGCTGACAGCATTGCCGCCTCGGAAGCGTCAGCCGGAGGCATTCGCTGGACATTTGCGCCCATGGTGGACATTGCCCGCGACCCCCGATGGGGCCGGATCGTGGAGGGTTCAGGTGAAGACCCTTGTCTCGGTTCGGCCATGGCCGCGGCCGCCGTGCCCGGCTTTCAGGGAACCAATTACGGTTGTCCGGGCAAAATTCTTGCCTGCGCCAAGCACTGGGTCGCCTACGGCGCGGCTGAAGGCGGCCGCGACTACAATACCGCGGAAGTCTCTGAGCGCACGCTGCGCGAAATTTATTTTCCGCCATTCAAGGCGGCGATTGACGCGGGCGCGGGCTCCGTCATGAGCGCCTTCAACGATTTGGACGGAATTCCCTGCGCGGCCAATCGGTTCCTCCTTACCGGCGTTTTGCGCGATGAATGGCATTTTCACGGCATCGTCATCAGCGATTGGAACGCCGTTAACGAATTGATCGCGCACGGAGTGGCAGCCAACGGCAAGGACGCGGCCAGGGTCGCGCTGAATGCGGGTGTGGACGTGGACATGGTCAGCGGCCTTTACAATGAATACGGCGAACAGTTGGTGTCCGAAGGCAAAGTCCCCATGGCCGCCATTGACCGGTCGGTGCGGCGCATGTTGGAGGCAAAATATAAACTGGGACTCTTTGAGCATCCCTACGCCGACGAAGCCCGTGAAAAAGCCACGCTGCTTAGCCCGGCCAATCTCGCCGCCGCGCGCCAACTGGCCGCTCGCACCTTTGTGCTTTTAAAAAATGATCGTCATACGCTGCCGCTTAACCGGGACCTGAAATCCATCGCCATCATTGGCCCATTGGCCGTCGACGCCCGAAGCATGATTGGCCCATGGAGCGGCGACGGCCGGCCCGGCGATGCGGTTACTCTGCTGGCTGGCATTCGCGCAAAACTTCCGAACGCGAAAATAGTCCATGCCAAAGGCTGTGACGTGAAGGGCGATTCCCGTGGCGGCTTCAGGCAGGCCCTCAAGGCCGCCAGGAAATGTGATTTTATTGTCGTGGCTGTCGGCGAATCCTCGGACATGTCCGGCGAAGCGGCCTCACGCGGTTCACTCGATTTGCCCGGCCAACAACGGGCATTGATCCAGGCCATTCATGCGCTTGGAAAACCGTACGCCGTCGTGTTGATGAATGGCCGCCCGCTGTCCATTGATTGGGTGGCCGCAAATTCGCCCGCCATATTGGAAACCTGGTTTGCCGGCACCGAAGGCGGCAATGCCATTGCCGATGCCTTGTTTGGCGACGCGGACCCCGGCGGCAAATTGCCGGTGACTTTTCCCCGCTCGGTCGGGCAGGTGCCCATTTATTATAACCACAAAAACACCGGCCGCCCTCCCGGCGGCCAGGCCAAAGACGTCTCCGGATACAGCGACATTCCCCCCACGCCGCTTTATCCCTTTGGTTATGGGTTGAGCTACACTCGTTTCAAACTTTCCAATCTTCGATTGAGCGCCGCGAGCATTCCTTCCGATGGAACAATGACTGTCGGCGTTGACGTCCAAAACATCGGCGATTGCGCCGGCGACGAAGTGGTGCAGCTTTACATTCACGACCTCGTCGCGAGTGTGACCCGGCCGGTAAAGGCTTTGAAAGGTTTCAAGTGCGTCAGCTTGCAGCCCGGCAAAAAGCGCCGGGTCGAATTCACGCTCGGACCTGACGAACTCGGATTTTATAACCAGGCCATGCGCTTCGTCGTCGAACCCGGAACGTTCGACGTGATGGTCGGCGATAATTCCCAAACCGGCCTGAAATCAAGTTTCAAAGTCGCGCCATGAGCACTCCTCTTTGTGAAACGGTTCGGACCGGTGGAACGCGCTGCCAGCCTGTTCGGTTTAATTGCCTTTTCGCCGTAAAAAATCCGTGATAACCTGCTTTTAATCCTGGCAGTGACCATGCGGTTGGAAGGGAAGTGATTGCGAAGCGGATTTTTGGGCAAAGCGCGGAATGAGGCGCGCGCAGATCCCTTGTGGATCTGTAAGCGCCAAATGACGAAGCCCTTGCCCGAAAAAATCGAGCGAACACGACCGGGCCAACTGCATGGTTACGGAAGTCCGCACAATCGTATGACACGCCTTGCGTTCAGCCCGCGCCGATGGCTCCTTCTGTGTTTGGCAATCCTTGCCGGAACCATGGCGGTCAAAATTCCGGCCGCTGAACCCGAAAACACAAATCTTTCCACCTCGTTTGGAACAAGCTCGTCCGCCCAGGCCCTGACCAATGCCGAACAGGTGCATTGGCTGACACGCCGGCAAGCGGCCGCGCGGTTGCCGGTCCGAATCCGCGGCGTTGTGACGTGCGCCCTGCCGGAATTCGGCGCGGCTGTCGTGCAGGATGATACCGCCGGAATTTACGTTGAGCGTTGGACGTCTTCTCGCGGGCCGCCCGCCAGGGTGGGCGAATTAGTCCAGGTCGAAGGAATCACCGATCCCGGCGAATTTGCGCCGCGCGTGGACGCCGATCGTATCGCCCAAATCGGCGCCGTCAGCCTGCCTCCTCCGGTGCGCCCTTATTGGGACCAGTTGATCAACGGCAGCCTGGACACGGAATTTGTCGAGATCGAGGGCATCATTACCTCCGTCCGTCAAAACAGCGTCACGCTGCTCACTCATGGCGGCAAAATCAATGTCCTGGTTTTTGCGGAAGATGGCGCGACCAATGACATCGCTTTGAAACCCCATGAAGACGCGCTCATCCGTCTGCGCGGCTGTTTGTTCGCCGCATGGGACGCCACGACCCATGATGTCAACGTCAGCGAAATCCGTATGTACGCCCCGTCAATCACCGTCATAAACCCCGCGCCGCCCGACCCCTTTGCCATTGCCACGCGGCGCGTTTCGGATTTGCTCCAATTCGATCCGCAGGCCAGCGCGCTCAGGCGCGTCAAAGTCCGCGGTCAAATTGTGCGCCAATACGATGACGAGTATTTTGCAATGGACGGCACAAACGGCTTTCGTTTCATTCCAAAGGAACCGCTCAATCTGCGAAATGGCGACTTTGTCGAGGTCGTCGGCTTTCCGGCGTTGACCGGACCCTCGCCCGTTTTGCAGGAGGCCGTCGCGCGAAAAATTGGCGCGGCATTCGTGCCGGCGGCGCGCGCGCTCAATTCCACAAATCTGTTCCTCGCGCAAAACGATGCCGCGCGCGTGCGCGTCGAGGCCCTGCTGCTGAATGTCAGCGACAATCAACGAACGCTCGAACTGCAGGCCGGACTCCAGCGATTCATCGCCCGCATTGACGGCAATGAACCGGACGCCGGGCATGCCCCGGCCCAGACAAAAGTTGACCTGCCGCTGGGAAGCCGCCTGGCCCTGACCGGCGTCTATGACGGCAACGGCGGAAACCGCGCCGCCGGCATTGACGTGGCCAATTTCGAGCTATTGTTGGATTCGCCCGGGGACATCCAGGTGCTCGCGCGACCGCCTTTTTGGACCTTGCGCCGCCTCCTCATCCTTGTGGGCGCCCTGATGGGCGTGCTATTCCTGGCCATCATCTGGATTCGGCTCCTTCACCACGAAGTTCAACAACGCAGCGCCGACCTCCAAAGGGAAATGCGCGACCGCCAGCAGGCCGAGCACCAGCGCGCGCTCGCGCAGGAGCGCGCCCGCATCGCGCGCGATTTGCATGATGATTTGGGCAGTAACCTCACCGAAATCACCATGCTCGCCACCGCCGGCCCCGGCTCAAAATGGCCCGCCGGGGACGCCGCCGAACGCATGGAAACCATCGCCGGCAAATCGCGCTCGCTTGTAAACGCCCTCGACGAAATTGTGTGGGCCGTGGACCCCAACCGCGATACGCTCGCTTCCGTGGCCCGCTACCTGGCCAGTTATGCCGAGGAACTTTTGGCCGGATTGAAGATTGCCTGCCGCGTCCAGATTCCAAATTCCTTTCCCGACCTCGAGGTTTCCGGCGAGGTTCGACACCATCTTTTTCTAGCCGTCAAAGAGGCCCTCAACAACGCCATCCGGCACGGCAACGCCAATGAAATCAATTTCCGCGTGCGAATGAGCCAGGACCGCCTCGTCATTTCCATCACCGACAATGGTGGCGGCTTTGACACGTCCGAACGCTCGACCGGGTACGGTCTGCTCAATCTTCGCAATCGCCTCGAGCAGTTGCATGGCCGCTGCGAGCTCGAATCCACGCCCGGCGCCGGCACAACCGTTTCTCTGCAATTGCCCCTGCCGATTTCGGCTTCCAACCACTCATGAACACTGTTGCCATTGTTGAAGACAACGCTGTGATGCGAAACACATTCCGGCAGTGGATTGACGCCTCCACGGAATTCCGCTGTGTGTTCGCCTGCGCCACCGCCGAAGAAGCTTTGGCCGAGATTCCGCGGCTCAAACCCGACGTCATCCTCATGGACGTTCATCTGCCCGGCGAATCCGGCATCGCATGCACGGCGCAACTCAAGGAGAAACTGCCCGGCGTGCAGGTCATCATCGTGACGGTTTATCGCGATCACGATCTGATTTTCCAGGCGTTGCAGGCCGGCGCCTGCGGTTATCTATTGAAGCGTTCCAGCCCGCGGGAATTGTTAAAAGCCATTGGCGAAGTCCTCTCCGGCGGCGCGCCAATGACCAGTGAAATTGCCCGCCTGCTCGTCGAGGCGTTTCAAAAGAAACCCGCCGCGCCTCTCGGCGGCGACGCGTTGACCCAGCGCGAATCCGAGATTCTCGCCTTGCTCGCCGAGGGCCTGAGCAACAAGGAAATCGCCGACCGCGTCAAAATCAGTTACGACACCGTCCGCGCGCACCTTCGGCACATTTACGAAAAACTCCACGTCCGCGGTCGTACCGAAGCCGTGCGAAAATATCTGACCCCCTCGCCTCCCGGCATCACCGGCCAGGAACGGTAAGGAAAATCGGGTTATTAGTAACATGAAATTAGTGGCAATAGTCATCGCCTCGGGTGGACGATGGGGACCGCGGTGGGCGATTCATCATCGCCGGTCTCAAAACCCGCGAGGGATTTATCTCACACGGGCTGAACCTGGAATTCGAGCCAGCGCGCCAACTATGCTATGGTGAAAACGTTCAGCGTGAATGATACCCACCCGTGAGATACTTAAAAACAGCAAATCGGCCGGGCCGCTTGGGTGCTTTCCGCGGTGTGCTTGGGACAAATCGCGTGCCTTCATCTCATGGGGTAAATGAATTGAGCAGTGGCAGCCAGAGCGGGACGCTCACTTTTGGAGTCTAATTCCCACAAATGTATGGGAAAAAAGTAAACAAAAGCAAATGAAAAATTGGTTATTTGCCCTTTTTACATTGGTGATCGGGATTGCCCTTGGTGCGGGAGTTCTTTGGGTTCACCTCGGTAGGTTCTTTGGCCGCCAGATAATTGGCTTTTCCTACACCAAGGTTGTAGATGATGTCACAACGTTAACGATGCTGCGAAACAAGTCGTATGCAGACCTCATTCAAAACAAGGGAAACGATTTAAGCGACACACTTTTGGGACTTGCAGAGGTTGAGCACTTGAACTCCCTTTCAACCAATCAAATACGCTACCTTAAAATGGCCGCAAATTACGAAAAAAAATATGCTCTCCAAACCGGTGATACAAACGTTGATCAGGAGGTGGACAATTTTTTGCAGAAAATCCGGGAAATGAAGTAGTGTCGGATAAGGACGCGGCGTTGCCGCCGCGAGCTGCGTTTGTCGCATTGAATCTCGGCGACCAGAGGCATAGCATTTAGCCCTTGGACCCTGAGGTTGCCTGCGGTCGCCAGGCCGGCGTGTTACCCGACGTTGGGAAAGGAAGCGGGGAATTGGGACTGGACCGACCGCATTGAACACGTGTCACTTCCTGATAACGCCATGGCTGGTGTTTGAGTGGCAGGCGCATCGTCACGGTTTAACCGTCGTCGTCACGCGTTTGAAGAACTGGTAAATTCCGGTCTCTCCCATGTCTCGGGCGTTGGCCAGTTCTCCTTCCCGCGTGACATAGAGTACTTTGTTTTCAGAAGAGAGGATCGCGACAGCCGGGATGCCTTTCCCCAGCGGCACTCCATAGGACCTTGCAACGTCCAGGTTCTTATCCAAACGGCCTACACTGACGTTGACGACCTGGAAATCACGCGACATTAGCGATGCGCAGGCGCCGTTCTTCATGGCATGGTCCAGTTCGCGGCAGTCCGGACACCAGTTGGCGCCAAACACAACGATGACCGACGTATGCGTTTTGGCGGCCCGCTTCAATGCGTGTTTGATTTCAAGCGTTGCGTTGGCGTTATCATTGTAAGGATGATCCGCCGCGGCGGCGTTGTGCGCGGGAGCGCAGCCGCCCAGAAATAAAGCGCTGGCCGCCAACAAGGTTGAAATGTATTTCGTCATATTAACTTTGGCGCACAATTTTGCCCCGTAAATCGCAAATCGTAAATCATAAATCCGGAGAGGTTGCTTTCCGTCCCTTTTCCTGCGATAGTGCTTTCGGAAAATTTAACTTGAGGATTTTATGTCTCCAAACGAAGCGAAAACGTTGACCCGGGACGTTCAGGCGTCTGTTGTTCCGGTCGGCACAAAGATCACGCTGCAAAAAGGCGGCCAGGCGTATTTGACGCAATCGCTGGGTGGCAGTTACACCGTCATCGTCAACGGCAACATGTTCCGAATTGACGGCAAGGATGCCGACGCGCTTGGTCTGGAAATCAAGTCTGCGCCGGCGACCGCCGTATCCGGCCCGGTGACGCAGGACCAGCTCGAAAAGCAAATCTGGGACGCGCTGAAGACCTGTTTTGATCCGGAAATTCCCGTCAACATCGTGGACTTGGGGCTCATTTACGACTGTCATTTAACTCCGATCGGCGAACAGGGTTTCAAAGCCGACGTAAAAATGACGCTGACCGCCCCTGGTTGTGGAATGGGACCTGTTCTTGCGCAGGACGTGCAGGACAAATTGCTCAGTCTTGAAGCGATTGACGAAGCCAACGTCGAATTGGTATGGGACCCGCCCTGGAACCAAGGCATGATGTCTGAGGCCGCCAAATTGCAACTTGGGTTGATGTGAACCCGCCAAGGGTTCGTCAGGTTTTCATTTTGCCGCCAGCCCCGGGTTAATCCGGCGCTCTCGTTCGAATAGGGTCAATTGGTACGGCATGCGACGCCGCCGCTCTTTAATTTTAATTCGTAAATTCGAATCCATCGCATTTCTTTGTCATCGCCGCGTTCCCGTGGTAAAATCCCTTCTTCAATGAGTGTGCCCACACCAGATTGGTCCGCGCTACGCAAGGATTTTCCCATCCTGGACCAGCGGATCCACGGCAAGCCGCTGATCTATTTCGATAATGCCGCCACGTCCCAAAAGCCCCGCGCGGTAATTGACGCGCTTGTGAATTATTACGAACACGACAACGCCAATGTGCATCGAGGCATCCATGAACTCAGCAACCGCTCGACCGCGGCGTTCGAGGCGGCCCGCGCCCGCGCCGCCAGGTTCATCAACGCAAAAAACGCCGACGAAATCGTTTTCACCCGCGGCACGACCGAAGGCATCAATCTGGTGGCCAATTCCTGGGGCGCAAAAAATATCAAGGCCGGCGACGCCATTCTTCTCACCGAAATGGAGCATCACAGCAACATGGTTCCCTGGCAATTGCTGGCGCAACGCAGCGGCGCGCAACTGGCGTATGTGCCTATCACCGGCGATGATGGGCTGCTGGATTTGTCCAAACTCGACTCGCTGCTAACGTCCCGGGTTAAAATCTTCTCGATGGCCCATATATCGAACTCGCTGGGCACGCTCAATCCGGTCGCCGAACTCTGCGCCCGCGCCCGCAAACGCGGCATCGTCACGCTCGTGGACGGGGCACAGAGCGCCGGCCATTGTCCCGTGGACGTCCAGGCCATTGGATGCGATTTCTTTGCATTTTCGGGCCATAAAATTTGCGGCCCAACCGGCGTCGGCGTCCTCTACGGCCGGCAAGAGTTGCTCGACGCCATGCCCCCCTATCAAGGGGGCGGGGAAATGATCCTGAGCGTGGGCTATGACAAGACCGAGTTCAAGCGCGCGCCGCATCGCTTCGAAGCCGGCACACCGGACATCTCCGGTCCAATCGGTTTAAACGCCGCCATGGATTATCTGGACGCTATCGGCCGGCAAAACATCTGGAACCACGACCGCGACCTTGCCAATTACGCCTATGGAAAATTGGCTGAATTCGACGGCATTCGCCTCTTCGGCCCCAAATTGAATTCCGATAGCCGCGGCGGCCTCGTGAGTTTCCTGCTTAAGGACGTGCATGCCCACGACGTCGTAACGCTTGCCGATCAGGCCGGCGTGGCCTTGCGCGGCGGTCATCATTGCACGCAACCGCTCATGCACAAGCTCGGCGTGGAATCTACCGCTCGCGCCAGCTTTTACTTTTACAATTCCCGCGAGGAAGTTGATCGCTTCGTCGAAGTCATCCGCGAAATCCAAAAGTTTTTCAGGCAGTGAACGTCCTGGAAGGGCCTCCTGGGGGTCGAAATTCCGGATTTCGACGCGATAAATGGAAAGCCCTGGCGCTGGCGCCTTTGGCACAAGCGCTTCCGCGGGCGAGGCTGTTAATTGTGAAATACTCCCGGCTTTCCAAAGTCAGATCGCTGATGTATGATGTTTCCCTTGGAATAATGCCACGCGTTTTTATAAAAACCTACGGATGCCAGATGAACGAGCGCGACAGCGAAGCCGTGGCCGCGCAACTCGTCGCCAGGGGCTATACACTCGCGCCCTGTGAGGAAAGCGCTGACGTCATTTTGCTCAACACGTGCAGTGTCCGCGATCTCGCTGAACAAAAGGCCCTCCACAAAATGAAATCCCTCGCCGGCGCGGCACACAAGATGGGGCGAGCGCCCGTCCTGGGTTTTATGGGCTGCATGGCGCAAAGCCGCGGGCAAAAACTCATTGATGAACTTCCCGATGTGGACCTGGTTTTAGGCACCCAAAAATTCCATCGCGCCGCCGACTATTTGGATGACATTGTCAGCGGCGAGCGCGAAAAAGTCGTGGACGTGGCGGAAGAGAAGCACAGTGAAGCGGCGATTCGCGAGCATCTGCTCAACGGCAGCGCCAAAAAATCCGTCAGCGCCTTTGTCAGCATCATGCAGGGCTGCAATCAATACTGTACGTTCTGCATTGTGCCTTATACCCGGGGGGAAGAACGGAGCCGGGCCATTCCGGACATTGTCGCCGAATGCGGCGAACTGATTTCGCGCGGAGTGAAGGAAATCACGTTGCTCGGCCAGATTGTGACCAGCTACGGCAAGCGCGACATTCCGGCGCGCGATGGCAAATCGGCATTCGTCCAATTGCTCGAAGCGGTCCATGGAATTGAAGGGCTCGAGCGCATTCGTTTTACCTCGCCGCATCCCAAAGGTTATGGTGAGGATCTTATTGGCGCCTATGGTCGCCTGCCAAAATTGTGCGAAAGCGCGCATATTCCGGTCCAAAGCGGCAGCGACCGCATTCTCAAGCTCATGCATCGTGGCTATACCCTCGAAAAGTTCCTGGGCATTCTTAAAAAATTGCGGGCCGTCCGGCCGGAAATTGGAATTACGACGGACTTCATCGTCGGTTTTCCCGGCGAGACCGGGGAGGACTTTGAACAAACCGTTTCGCTCGCTCGTGAAGTTGAGTTTGACCAGGCCTTCATTTTCAAATACTCGTCACGTCGCGGCACTCCCGCCGCCGAAATGCCCGGCCAGATTTCCCTGAAAACACGCGAGGAGCGCAACCGCGTTCTGCTCGAAACCATCAATGAAATCGCCGCGCGCAAATATGAAAATTTTGTGGGGCGGCGGACGCAGATTCTCGTGGAAGGGCCCAGCAAAACCAATCCCGCGCGCATGACGGGCCGCACGCGCTGCAATAAAATTGTGGTCTTTGATGGCAACGAACGCCATCATGGGCAGATCATGGATGTCCGGATTAACCGCGCGGGTTGCTTTACGCTCTATGGTGATCCGGCGGTTGTTAATTTGTCCTGACCAAGGCCTTTTGAACTGCTCTTCCGTTGAGCCAGTCCGTTTAAGATGGAACGTCCTCAGCTAATGATCCTGCGCCCTTCGTCCAGGAAGATGCCCTTGAAATTCATCTCCAATGCCTGCGGATTGGACGCTTTGGCCAGCGCCTCTTTCTCGGTGACCCTTCCGGACTTTACCAGATTAAAGAGCGATTGATTGAAGGAAATCATGCCGTCGTCGCCCCCGGTTTCGATCGCGGCTGACAATTTATCCAGCCGGTTTTCTTCGATTAATTTTTTCACCAGCGGCGAGTTCAGGAGGATTTCCAGGGCCGGCGTCAATTTTCCTTCCACGGTTCCCACCATGCGCTGGCAAACGACGCCGCGCAAGGTCCCCGAAAGCTGCCGGCGAACCTGTTCGCGTTCCTCAGCTTTGAAAAAGTCCAGGATGCGGTTGACCGAAAGCGCCGCCGTCGTCGTGTGCAGCGTGGAGAGCACCAGGTGTCCGGTATCTGCCGCGCTCATGGCCGCGGTAAAGCTGATGTCATCCCGCATTTCGCCCACCATGATGATGTCCGGGTCCTGCCGCAGGACATGCTTGAGCGCATGATGAAAGGACATTGTATCCAGGCCGATTTCGCGCTGTTCCAGAACCGATTGATTGTCTTCAAAAGCATATTCGACCGGGTCTTCGAGCGTGATGATGTGCTTTTTGAAATTGCTGTTGATGTGTTCGACCATCGCGGCCAGCGTCGTGGATTTGCCCGATCCGGTGGAACCGGCCACCAGGACAATGCCGCGCGGCGCCTCGGCAATTTTTTTCACTTGGGTCAGCAGGCCCAGTTCTTCGAAGCTCGGGACGCGGGTCTTGACATGGCGCATGGCCAAACACCATTGGCTGCGTTGCTGGAACAGGTTCGTTCGAAACCGGCCAATGTCCGGCGCAAAATATGAAAAATCAACCTCACGCTCTTCGTCCAGTCGTCTTTTTAAATGCGACGGCGTAATGGTTTCCACGACTTTGTTCATCCATTCCAGTGTTGGAAAAGGAGCATCCACCGCGATCAGTTCACGGTTGATGCGGAAAATGACTGGCGTGCCAGTTTTCAGGTGGACGTCCGATGCGCCGCCTTCGACGGCGGTCTTCAAAATCTTCTTAAACAATTCCATAATGGATGGACAATCATAACCGATTTTACCCCGAGCGCCAGTGACGAAAGAGCTTCTCCTAATTGCCTGTCCCTCAGCGGACCAGCGGGCGGGTGACCAAGTCAAGTATTACGCACCGTTTGCACCAGGGCCTCAATGTTTTCAAGTTTGGCGCCTGGTGGCACGCCGTGGCCGAGGTTGAAAATATGGCCCGGACGTCCTCGCATTTCTTCAAGAATACGTTTTGTCTCCGCGGTGACTTGTTCCGGGGTGGTGGTCAACAACGAAGGTTCCAGATTGCCCTGGATGCCCACGGACGACGGCAGCGTTTTCCGCACATCTGAAAGCCGCACAGTGGAATCAATTCCGAGCACATCCGCCTCCATTGCCACGAGCGTCGTCCAATCGTGATAATCCTTTGAAAACACAATGATCGGGACCGTCTCGCCCAACGCCGATATGATTTGTGTCATCCATTTGGCCGAAGCCTCGCCAAAATCCTCCGCCGACAGCAGGCCTCCAAGACTGTCGAAGATTTGCACGGCATCCGCCCCGGCGGCAATTTGCATTTGCAATAATTTGGTCACGGCGGCGGTCAGTGTCTCCATCAGGCGGGAAAAAAGAGCGCGCTCGGCGGAATAGAGCTTCTTTGCCTGGACAAATTCGCTGGCACTGCCGCCTTCAAGCATGAAATTGGCGAGCGTCCATGGGGAACCGGCAAATCCGATCAACGCCGTCTTTTCATCCAATGCCCTCTTTGAAAGCTCAATCGCGCGCGGGATGTAATCCAATTTTTGATCCATCGCCGCAACATTGAGGGCGGCAATGTCATCGGCATCGCGCAATGCAATATCCATTTGAATGCCGCCGGTGTCGCGGAAGCGATAGCCCTGGCCGAGGCCTTCGGCGGCAACCAGGATGTCGCTGAACAAAATCGCCGCGTCGAAGTCGAAACGCCGGATTGGTTGAAGCGTTACTTCGGCGGCCAGCTCGGGTGTGCGCACCAACTCCAGGAAATCGTGTTTGGCCTTAAGTTGGCGATATTCCGGCAGTGCCCTGCCGGCCTGGCGCATGAGCCAGACGGGAGGCCGGTCAACCGCCCGGCAACGGCAGGCGTCCAGAAATCTCTGACGTTTCGTCATTTCTGGAAAAATTACCGTCGAAATACGCCTGAAGCGAGGCGGAATCAGCCCCATCCGCCTGGCTTCAATCCTTAACCGTTCAATTCAACGCTTCGACGTTTGCCAAAAATCGCGCAACTTTGGAGCCGCCCTGGTTATTAATTTAGAGATGAACGAAGAGCATCAGAACGCTCAAAGACAATTGCGGGAGTTGCTTTCCAGGCTGCCGGATGCGCCTCTGGCGTCTAATTTTACCGCGCGCGTGTTGCAGATGATTGATGCCGAGGAAATCCGCCGTGGCCGATGGCGGTTTCCGGGGTGGAATTGGCGGGTTTTTTTTCCCCGCATCACAGTGACAGCGGCCGCGGCGGGCATCGCCGCCGTTGCGCTGTTTCAGCACGAAGCCACCGTGCAACGCCAAAGGCTCGTACAAAGCGTCGTCGTTGTCGCTTCACAGCCCCGTCCCACCCTCGAAGCTCTCAAAAACTTTGATGCCATCCAGCGGATGGGCCAGGCAACCCGGCCCGATGACGACCTCTTGGCGCTTGCGTCGGATATGAAATGAATCATTCCCGTCAAGGGCGGCGGTGGCTGGTCCTGGCTCCGGTGGTGGCGCTTTTCATTTTTCCAGCGTCGGGCCAAAACATCGCAAATCTGCCGATGGCTCTGGCGCCGGGCCGGACGGCCAATGCGCCGCCTCCCCTGCCTTCGACGCCATCGCCGGTGGATTATTTTCGCAAGTTACTGGCAATGCCACCGCAACAGCTTCAAAGTTTCCTTGCTCACAAGTCCCCAAAAGTGAGGGAGCGAATCCTCGCCAAAGTCAAGGAATACGCCGCGCTGGATCCGGACGAGCGTGAACTGCGGCTCCGCGCCACCGATTTGCGCTGGTATTTGCTGCCCATCCTCAGGGCGCCAGACGACCAAAGGGCCGTCCAACTGGCCGCCGTCCCGACCGATCTGCGCGGCCTGGTCCAATCCCGGCTCATGCAATGGGAAATCCTGCCTCCGGCATTGCAACAGGAGTTCCTGGACAACGAACATATCGCCGGTTACTTCGCCGGGCTGAGTTCATCCCATGATACTCCCGTCGCCCCGGTTCCGAGCAAAGCCGAGCAATCGCACTGGAACGCTTATTCCGAAGGCGAACGACAGGCTATGATCAGCCAATTCAACGCATTTTTCGATCTTTCGCCAATGGAAAAGCAGAAAGCGCTCGGGAGATTGACAGACGCTGAACGCAAGCAAATTGAAGCCACATTGCAGACTTTCGGAAAATTGTCCCCCCGCCAGCGCGCCCAGTGTATCCACGCGTTTGGACGGTTCGCCAGCATGAGCCCGGGGGAACGGGCTGAATTTTTGAAAAATGCGCGACGCTGGTCGAGAATGACTCCGTCCCAAAGACAGGCCTGGCGCGACCTGGTGGCCCACGTGCCGCAATGGCCTCCGCTGCCAACGGCCGCCATCATGCCGCCTGCCATCATGCCCCCGACGCCTCGCACGCAACGGGATTTCCACGCCGTTGCCGTCACGAATCATGGCTAATTTCGACAGGACGTCGCCGCCGGCATCGCCATCCGAACAAAAGCAGCGGCGCCACTGTCTATAGCAGTTATGACTGATGATTTTTCGAAAAGCGCTTTTCCTGGTTTCAAATCCATTTAAATTGGATAAAATGTTCGCGTGGATCCTATTGCATTCCATCATGGCTTCGTGACCATCCATTGGTATGGTGTGATGATTGCCCTGGCCTTTGTGGCCGGGCTTTCCACGGCGACGTTGCGCGCGCGCCGCGAGAATATTTCGGCGGAGCGCATCGGCGACGTCGTTTTGTGGCTGATGGTCGGGTCCATTCTCGGCGCGCGCGTCGTTTATGTGACAACGTATTGGCCGGAATTTGCCGGACAATCCATATGGGAGATTTTTGCCATCTGGCACGGAGGGCTGGTCTATTACGGCGGGCTTATGGGTGGGATAGCCGGCGGCCTGGCCTACATGGTTTGGAAGAAAATGCCCATATGGAAAACGGCCGACGTCCTGGCGCCCAGCATCGCCCTGGGAAGCTTCTTTGGCCGCATGGGTTGCCTGCTCAATGGTTGTTGCTACGGGAAGCCAACGGATTTGCCCTGGGCCATCACGTTTACCAATCCCGTGGCGCATGAACTTTCGGGCACGCCGTTGAACATTCCGCTGCATCCCACGGAAATTTATGACGGCGCGCTGAATCTGGCGCTCTATTTCTTTTTGGCGTGGCTGTTCAGGCGCAAAAAATTCGATGGCCAGATATTTGCAACGTATCTCATTTGCTATTCGATCTTGCGTTCGTTCGTGGAACACTTTCGAGGCGATTATTCCCAACTGCATTACCATCTCGGATTGACACCCGCGCAATGGATCAGCATACCTATGTTTATTATCGGCCTCGCAATGGCCGCGATTCTGTCGCGTCGCGCCGAAGCAAAGCACGCGTAGCCGGGTGTTTCGCGGATCGTATTGCATCACGTGCCATGCGAGGCGGGGGACGGGCGTCCGGCCCGGTTCAGGGGATGGATGCTGGAATCATCGTCTTGAAAACGTCTCCGCCATGAGCACTCCGGTTTTTCTCGCCGGCCCCACAGCCGTTGGCAAATCGGAAATCGCCCTCGCATTGGCCGCCAAAATGGGCGGTGAAATTATTTCCGTGGATTCCATGCAAGTTTATCGCGGCCTGGACATCGGGACTGCCAAGCCGGATGCGGCGGCGCGGAAACTCATTCCACATCATTTGCATGACGTTTGCGATCTGACCGAGCCGTTCGACGCGGCGAAATTCGCGCAACTGGCAAGCGTGGCGGTGGCGGAAATTCGCGCGCGCAACCGTGTCCCGATTTTTTGCGGCGGTACGGGTTTTTATTTCAAAGCCTATCTGGACGGCGTCGGAAATTCGCCGGCCCCGGACGCGAGATTCCGCGCTGAGCTGGAAGCGTCACCGCTTGCGCGACTCCTGGAGGAGCTGCGGGAGCGCGATCCGGACGCCTATGTAACAATAGATAGAAAGAATCCTCGCCGAATCATCCGGGCCGTCGAAATTGTCCGCGCCACCGGCAAGCCGATCGCCGCTTCCCGGGCCAGGTGGGCGCGCCAGCCGCACGATGCTCCAGGCGCAACGCTAACCCTATTCGTTCGCGCGCCTGGCGATTTGCGACGGCGCATTGATTCCCGCGTTGATGAAATGTTTCGGCGCGGTCTCGTCGAGGAGACGCACGAGTTGCTCAGACGCGGCCTGGAGAAAAATCGGGCCGCCATGCAGGCCATCGGCTATCGCCAGGTCGCCGGGCACTTGCGCGGCGAACACACTTTAGCCGAAACAATTGAACTCGTGAAAATTCGCACCCGCCAATTTGCAAAACGGCAGATGACGTGGTTTCGACGTCACGCGCATTACAGAAGGATTGAGATCAAGCCCGAGGATACAGTGGAGGAAATTGCGACCCGAATTTTTGTGTGAACTTTATTATCGGAAGCATTCGTAGATCTTTGTGGATGACTCCCGCCTGCTTTCTTTTTAGACAAATTCTTGACCCAGCCGGGCTTTTGGAATATATATAGGATTATGAGCAAAGATATATATACCGTCTCCGAAGCGCAGGCCCGGTTGCCCGGTCTCTGCCGGAAGGGACGGCGGTTTGTTATTTCCCGGCGGGACAAGCCAATTTACGTCGCCATGCCGTTGGAGGACTATGACGCTTTGCTGGAAACAATGGAATTGTTAAGCAATCCCGCCGCGATGAAAACATTGAGGGCGGCCAGGAGGGGCAAACTCGCGTACGAGCAATTGGACCTGGCCGATGACAATTTTGGCCTCTGAGCAAGTGCGGCGCTGGCTGATCGCCCTGTCTCCGGATACCAGGAAGCGCGTTCGCGCCCCTCTGCGCGGTCTGGAAAATCGCCGAGGCGACATGAGGTCCTTGAGCGGGGAGTTGGAGGGATTTTGCCGATTGCGGATCGGGGGACTCAGGATTGTGTATTCCGAACACGCGGGCCGAATCCTCCGACTTGAGTATGCGGACAGCCGTGACCTGGTTTACGAGACGTTCCTTAAAATTTTGGAAGAGCGGAAGAGTTGGTAGTTCCAAAATTTGATTAACCCAGGAGGAACGCGGCCAGTTCCCGATTTAATTGTCCTTCGGTCGAAGCGCTTCCTCCCGAGTGAGCCCAAGCGCATCCTTCGCCCGTGGCGTAAAATTGCTGAAATCGGGCGCGTCCATCCTGACAGTTTCATTTCTTTGAAACCACTTCCACCTCAGCCCTGTTCTTCGCAATACTCCCAGCCGCCAACACTCCGCGCCAAAAGACATTCGCATAAATGGCCGCGCCGCGGCCGATGATGCTGCCGGGATTCAGCACGGCGTTGCAGCCAACCTCCGCGCCGTCACCAAGCAATGCTCCAAATTTGCGTAAGCCGGTGTCAAACGGTTTGCCATCCACGGTCACAGTGATGTTGCCGGGGAAAAGCTTGATGTTCGAAAGTTTCGCGCCGGCGCCGACGTGCGCCTTGTACCCGAGAATCGAATCGCCGACATAGTTGAAATGCGGCGCGCCGGCGTTATTGAACAAAATCGAATTCTTAATTTCCGTTGAATTGCCAACAACGCAGTTGTCCCCGATGATTACGTTTTCGCGGAGGTAGGCATTGTGACGGATTTGGCAATTGCGGCCAATAATGGCCGGTCCTTTGATCATCACGCCATCCTCGACAACGGTGCCTTCGCCGATGGATACTTTCTCGCCGATATAGGCCACGCCCTCGCATTTGTTGCGAAGCCCGGGCTTCAAATTCGCGGCAAGGTAGCTTTCGATTCGCGTGAGGGCGCGCCAGGCAAATTCGCATCCGTCAAAAATCGCGGCATGGGCCGTGTGCGCCAGATCAAACAAATCGGCTGGTTTGAACATGCGCGGAAATTACGCGAAAGGGCTGCGGCGGAAAAGGCAATTCATCGATTCATAGATTCCTGCGTCATATTCGTCTCCTCGATCGTCACAGTCGTCACTACTCCGGGATTGACGGTCACAGGAATTTCGG
>JBOHXA010000013.1:0-3394 GCA_050737335.1 Limisphaerales bacterium
ACCCGCCAGGCGTCGCCCAGCATCAACAACTGTTGAAACATCTTTTCGGGTATCATCCCGGGCATTTCATCCAATTCTTCGCTTGCAATCAATCTTTTTACCAATTACAAACGTCGAAGAAGCAGAAATGTCAAATAAACAAGGAAACATCAATACGCTCACCGACGGCGTAAACTACGATGTTGAAACGGTGGTGGCCGATCCGACAGGGACGCTGACCTTTTCGGATGCGTCCGGGCAATACGGCACGCCTTACATCAGCTCGTGGCAGTTGACACCGGCGCCGGAGCCTTCGATTTATGGATTGCTCGCGGCGGGCGCGGGCTGTGTGATTTGCCGCCGTTTAAAAAAGCCGATCTATCGGGGCAGATGACCCGCAGCCCCGGCCCGCGGCGACCTGCGCGGGCGCCCGACGCGTCTCTGACTTCCTTTGCGTTTTGACGAACCTAACCGGATTTCTTGATCAGCTTGATTTTCTGTCGCGTTCGGGCGCTGTGTCAGGCGGCATTGTTTTTGATCACTGTGCACTTCTCATAAAAGGCGTCCCATTGCTCCCCTTCCTCAAATGCCCGGCGCGGCACAACCACGGCGTGATGCTGGCGCAACAGCATAAAAATGTAGCAACGCGTGCGAACCAATTTCCGGACCACAGACCATCGGGTTTCGGAACGACTATACTCCGACTCCGTATAGAATGCGTCGGCGTCAATGATGAGTTTGCGCTCGCAGTACAGCAGTTTGTTCCTGGGAAAAATCATCGGCAGAATGGTTATAAAAGCAAGAAAGGCCATGATGAACGCAATCAGGGCCAATTCGACAACAATGAATCCAAAAACGCAGGCGGCCAATGGCACGCCGGCGGGCAACTGGTGCGCCCTTGGCAACACGACTTCAAACGTGGCGAACAGGAAGAAGCCGACGGACGTCAAAATCGTGACCGGATTGCGCGGCACACAATAGGCCTGAAACGCGAGCCAGTCACGAAACCCGTTGCGGTACGTTATGGTCATAGTGCGCGAGCTTTTAGCCGACTATTCCCGCAGGTTCGATGCCAAGATTAGGCGCGCCAAAGGACCGTATCGTGCAAGGAAAAGGGGGAATCCAAATCTCAGAGAATGGGTGGCAACGACCACGAACCGCCACCCGCTCGTCGAAAAAGCAGAGACTCTCCCGTCATGCGGAATTGTCCATGCCCAAATTTTAGTCAGGGCTGCGGCGGCAGTACGGGGTTCTCAGTTTGTCGGACCTGGCGGTAGTGTGCGAATTTGAGGATTTATGAAATGCCATCGTGATCGGTTCCGTTGACAGTCGCCGGAACGTTCCAGTCCTCTGGCATAGGTCGCTTATTTAATTCATAGAACAGGCGGATTGTTTTTGCTCTTGTCTTGGCCTTTGTCCCCGGGACCGCCAGGTCATTGAACCGGTCACAGATGAACCATTCATCTCCGATGCGGACCACGTAATATCGCAGAACGTTTAGTGTCACAAATTCCGCCTTCGTATCTGGATCGAAAACAATCCATGGAGGAGAATATTGCCATTCCGTTGCATCTACACCGTTCATTTTGTTCCTTTCGTATCTTTTATGATTTGAACCGCCCGGCCGTTTCGGCTGATGCCGCCGAATTGCGCCAGGCGCTTTCACGAAATTATAGTAGCAGAAATTCGACGCGGCCGCAGCTTGAAAATTTTCGCGCGTCCGAGCATTTTCTGAAAAAACCTGGCGAGCTGCTATGTTTCTAAATGCAAAATGGAGAGCGAAACCTGTTTTTCATTCTCCCGATGGAATGCAAACAGGTGGCCCGCGTCGAGGACCTGGATAAGGGGCCGCGCTGGCAATTTGAAAAAAGTTCGACGGCTACCGCTGCCAGGCGATTAAACAGAGAAATGAAATTGAATTGTTTTCCCGCAATGGCCTGTCATTCAAACAATTCCTCAATCAATTCGACCCGCTATTGGCGCAACGCCCAAAGAGATTTATTGCCGATGGCGAGGTCGTGGCCCTGGATGAAGACGGTCGAATTGATTTCAACAAGCTGCAGATGAAGCTGTCCCAAAGCGAATCGCGCGCAGAGAACGCAATGGCCGCAGCTTTCCGGCCTTTTGCGCCAATGCGTCCTGCCGCCGCCACCGCAGCATCCTATCCGTATGCTGCTGCTGTGTTTCGGATGAATTTTGCCTGGTCATAAATTGTTCCCTTTCCGTCTGCAATGTTTATTTCCGCGCCCAGCCGCCGGGCGGACTACTGCGATGCCACCGCCGGCGGCGTGCTCTGCGGAACAACAATCGGAAATCCGCCCCCGCCCGGTATCGGTTTAAGCGCCTGCTGGCTCGCTCCAGGCCCGTACAACGCGTCAAAATCCGACATCACCTTCGGCGTCGGATTCGCCTGCAAATACGCCACGTGCGTTGCCGGCGGCGTCGGATACGCATGCACCGGCGTCATATCCTGCGCCGTCAAATTCACCGGCGCAGCCGTCTCAAACCCCGCCGGCACCGTAACCGGCGCCCCCGTCAATCGCTGCCACAAATTGCCGTTATCCGGAACACTCGCGGGCATCGCCGGCGTCTCGTCCCCATCCCCATCCGAATCAGCGCGAGCGCCAGCCGGCAGCGCAAAATTCCGCGTCGTCCTCCGCAGCACCTTCCCGCTCGCGTCCGTCGTGGTATCCGTCTCATTCGGACGGCCATGCCTAATCGCCCCCTCCAAATCATCCGCATACCGGCCAAGCTGCGCCTTCTCGGCCGGATCCGTCGCCGCCGACGCCTGCTGCCGCAACTGCTGCAACATCCCGATCCCCGCCACCAACGCGCTCGATTTATGCCCCGGATCATCCGACGGATTCCCCGGCGCCTGCAACTGCATCCCCGTCTTGCTCATATCCGGGTCATTCGAAAGCCATTGATTCACACTCTTGAGTCCCGACGGCGTAAGCTGCCCCGTCGCATTCAAGCCCAGCACCGTCTTCAGCATCGCCTGCTTTTGCGCCAGCGCATTCTGCTGCTGCTCCCGCGCCAGGTTCTGCTCACCGAGAATCTCCCGCGTCTGGTCGTTTGCCGCGCTCTTCTCGCCAAACTCCTCCTGCCGCTCCGCCATCCGCGTATAACGCTCCAGTTCCGCCTGCCGGAACGCGTTCATAATCGCAAGATTTTGCCGCGCCAACTCCCCCTGCTGCGCCAGCTCACGATTCCGCATCGCATTCTCCGCCGCGTTCTGCAGCCCGCTCTGCATCAATCCCGCCGATCGTATATTCATAATTTCAATCCTTCCAATCTCTCCCGGAGCAGCGGCCGTGAGGCCGCTCTGATCAATTCGTGCTAAAACGCCGCGAACCAACCAACTAGGACCAAACGTCGCATTTCACCGCATCCCCTTCTCGTAGCAGCCGATGTG
>JBOHXA010000014.1:0-1312 GCA_050737335.1 Limisphaerales bacterium
GTTCCATCCGGCCGGCGCGCGGCCATTCACCAAAAAGGACCGCTTCCATATGCCGCGCTCAAAATACCATGCGCCAGGTATTCCATGATCGCGGCAAACCCGGTTCATCAGCGTGCGAATCACAAGCGAATTGTAATTGCGTTCAGGCTGTAGCGAGTAGCCAATGATCCGCCAAGAGCGCACGTCCAAGAAAATAAGGCATTGGCCGCGCGTGAGCGTGAACCAACCTTTTCCGTCAGGAACATAAAAATAAACCGGCATTGTGAAGTCGTCGGCGCTGACAACGCCCATTGACGCCAGCTTGGAATAATCGCGTTGAAGGGATGCCGTATTATCGTCAATTGCCTGCTTGCCCAGGAAAAACGGCATTATTTGCTTAACGTCATTCGCAGCCTTATTCATCAAGCGCCGGTTCACGTAACTTTTGCTCGCGGCGGGACGGGAAATAATTTCCAGCGTCCCTTGCGAAAGACCAGACCGCGCGCCGCTGCCTGCCATATCACGGACGGCCTGGGCAACCCGGCCGCCGCAATTTGCTGCCGCATGCCAGATTATTTTTTCAAGGTCCACCTTGGCAAACGGTTCAGCTTTTGGGACGCCCGCCTTCTCTTTGCGTCCGTCCAGCAACGCCGTGGCCGTCTTTCCCTCTTCCGTCCATCGGGCCGATTTTCTATCAAAAGCAACCCTTAATGCGTGCTGGCTTTGCGCGAGCGCAGGCATGTGCCGCCAAAGGAATTTTACCAGCGACCGCCGCAAATATTTCCTCCTTTTCCCGCTTTCGGCCTCGCCAAAAACTTCAAAGGCCGCAGACCAAATCGCCGCTTTCTCGCCATCCGTTGGCTGCTTTAGATCGGCGCAACCCCGGATGAAACCTAACAGGTCCGCAAATTCGCTTTCACCTGGCGTCAGTCGTTCTTCTTCTATTTTGGGTTTTGGGTTTTCCGGCAGGTACAATTCGAGCCGCCCAAAATCTTCCGAAGGGCCCGCGCGCCGCAATGTCCGTTCAATTAATCTTTGCCAGTGCCGCGCCGTGATTAAGTGGCCGATTTCCCGCTTGTAGTCTCCCAGGCCAAGGCGCGCCTTTTCCGGGCCGCTCAAAACTTTCGACGGTTGCCGTTCCAGAGACGGCAGGAGCGCCGCGCGGAGTCTCTTTGCGTCCTCAAGGCCGGCATCGTCTAGTTCCGACAACGGCCGGGACGGCTGCCATGGCCTTGATGAAGTTTCAATATAATCGGCGATGCTTAACCCTATTGACCCGGCATTCCCGGCAATAAGCGTTTGAATGTTTGACGGTAAAACGTCGAAATTGTAG
>JBOHXA010000015.1:0-1318 GCA_050737335.1 Limisphaerales bacterium
GCTAAAGGAATGGCGCATTCCTTTCCGGCTGATCGGACGGGACATTGCCCGGCTTGGGGTGAAAGACCCTGACATCATTCCGCTGTTGCACCAGCGTCGTGGCGTGACATTTTTCACCCTGGACTGGGATTTTTTTGATCCCGCGTTGTGTCACCCGGCCTATGGTTTAGCGTGGCTGGATGTGCGGGCGGATGATGCAGCGCATTTCATGCGGCGTTTTCTTAAACATCCACGTTTCAAAACCCAGGCGCAACGCATGGACATCGTGGCTCATGTGCATCACGAGGGGATTGACTTCTGGCAGCGCAATCGCGCCGCGCTCCAACACGCGCGGTGGATTCGCACTACGGCGGAATAATAGTTTCCGCCAAAGCAGTAAAAGCAGCTTGGCGAAAGACACGTCGCAATTTCCATCCGCCAAGCCTGACTCCGGTGCTCTTGCCTCGTCCGATTGTATGTCGCGCCCGCGCCCGTCAAGGTTGTCCAAAAAATCAGAAGGCGCTTCGCGCCGAGTTTTCTTTTGGCGGCTCCTCCGTTGACTGGCGCGGGCACGACATGGACGCGGCTGGTTAGGAGGGCGCGCCGGAATTTTCAGCCGGAGCCTTCGGCAACCCGGTTCAACCGCAAATCACGCGCAAGACAGCATCAAGCCAATGGCAGGAAACATTTCAAGATTTATGGTTGACAATTGTATTCATAATGATACTCTAACCGATATGCCGTTCATTCAGTTTCCGTTCATCGAAGTGCCGAAAGCACTGCTGCCCATCGTGGGTGAGCCGACGCCCGGCACTCGTGCCTATCGGCGCGAAGGAACCTACAAGGAATGCGGCGAATGGTTTGAGTTCCTGGCCGAGTATTACAAAGGGGACGTGGGGCTTTCGACCGGCGGCGTCATCATGTTCGTGCCGGTTTCACGGGCGGGCGTCCATAAACGCATCAAGGAAGGCAAATTGACGGCCTTTTTCTTTTACGTCACCCATGAAGAAACCAGGCCATTCGGTGCCAGGCGCACTGCGAAAGAACGCCCCTTTATTCTCGTGTCGGTCAGCGAATGCAAGGCATGGGCAGAGGCAATGAAGCGCAAGGTGGGCTTTGTGGACGATCCGAATGAGACTCCCTTCCTTGAGAGCAAACGCCTGTTGTTGGCAGGCGGTGGAGACGAGCCGACCAGCGTGAAAGAAGAAAAGGAAGCTGACGAATTCGTGAACAAAGACCCCAAGGACAAGGGCAATCGGAAGGTGAAATATCGGGATTACGGCGGCAACAAGGAAACTATGCAACAGGATTGGATTTATATGCAGAAGGAATTGAAAGC
>JBOHXA010000016.1:0-16885 GCA_050737335.1 Limisphaerales bacterium
CCATCCTGGATGAAACCGACTCGGGCCTGGACATTGATGCCCTCAAGGTCGTCTCCAACGGTGTCAACAAATTGAAGACGCGGGAAAACGCGCAACTGGTCATTACCCACTATCAGCGACTATTGAATTACATTGTGCCGGATTTCGTGCATGTGCTCGTAGAGGGGCGGATTGTCAAATCCGGCGGCAAGGACCTCGCGCTGGAACTGGAAGCAAAGGGATACGATTGGGTCGTCAATGCCCAATCATCGTCATCAGTGCCTGCACAAGCGGAAAAATAAGCTGCCGATTGGCGCGGTGAAGTTCACGTAATTCGTGCCGTTGCTCATGATCGGAGAGCACGGGCACGCCATCCATGAATTTGGCGCGCCGCCACTGCTGCTTTGCTGGAGAGTGCATCCCCCCACATTTTGCCAGTACACCGTCACCGTGCCGCCTGACGAGCAGATCCAGAGAGTTGGCGCCCCAGGCGTTTGCGCCACCGAAATCAGGCTCCAAAATCCTCCTGTGAGCAAGGAATTGCCTCCGAGCAAGGCGTCACTCGTATCCGGCTGGCCGATGGTCCCGCTCAATTGATAAGCTCCCCCAGCGCTCGCGCCGCCGCCACCGGCAATTTTGTGCCAATCAATACTGAAGGTTTGGGCCCCGGCGGCCAGCGCCGTGCCCGCAAGAGCCGCGAACAATCCGGTGTAAAACCGGATCCTGAGCCGTCGCGTTTGCAGAAACCGTTGCCGCTTTCCTTCTTTGCCTTTTAATTTGAGTATCTTCATTTGATCCTCCGGATTGTCCCAATTCTCAATATTGGTCCACGTGAACATACATTCCGTACGAGCTGGAAGTTGCTGGCGGGATGATTGACCGCACCGTGACAGAGTTGCTCGTTGTGACAAGCTGGAAAGTTTGTTCAAAGACAACGAGGCCTTCGATTGATATTGGGCTGTTGGTCCACGTTCCCAATACTCCCGGGGAAAACGTGGCAACGACCGCATTTGTGGAAATAGCCTGCGAAAGTTTGATGGTAAAATAGTTGGATGACGATTGCTGGCTGGCTGCGCTGGTGATGAAGCCCACGAAAAACGCCCGGTCCCGGCCGCTCAAAACCGCGTTGGTCGAAAGCGGGCTGTTTGTCACGAGCGTCGGGATCCCGCCCATCCACGGATTCGCGTTTGCCCATGCCGCCACGCCGCCGCTGGCCGTGATCACTTGTCCGGCCGCGGAGCCATTCGTCGAAATTGTGGCCGCTGCCAAATTAGTCAAACCGCCGAAACTGCCGCTAAATGTGCCATTGAACGAGCCACTCAACACAACCGCGCCTTCCGTGTTGGTCACGGCGGCTGACGGCAGTTGCGCCAGCGGAACTGTGCCGGTCAGATTGCCAGCGGGCACCGATGTCAAAGAAGCGCTTGGCACGGAGCCTTTCATTTGCGACGCGTTCAGATTGGTCAATCCACCACCGTTGCCGCCAAAGGTTGAATTGGTCACAAATGCGCCGCTGATGCTGGCGCCTGAAACGAGATTCGAGGCCAGGATGGCCATTGCCGCGGTGGCCGCCGTAGTCGCGCTCGCGGCCGTCGTGGCGCTGGCAGCGGTGTTGGCTGTCGTGGCTGTCGCCGCGTTGCCGCTGATATTGATAGCCGCGGTCCCCGCCGTCAGATTCGCGGGGTTTAATGCCGTCAAACCACCACCGTTGCCAGCAAATGTTGAATTGGTAATAGATACAGCGCTAATCGTGGCGCCGGAAATCAGGTTTGAAGAGATTCCAGCGGTGCCGGCGGTTGTGGCTGCCGTCGCGAAGGTCGCGCTCGCGGCGGTGTTAGCCGAGGTGGCCGTCGCAGCATTGCCGCTGATGTTGATGGCGGCAGTGCCCGCGCTCAGGTTCGCCGGATTCAAAGCCGTCAACCCGCTGCCGACGCCAGTGAAGGCGCCATTCAATGTCACGCCGGCCTCATTGTTGGTCAGAACTGCTGACGACAATTGCGTCATGGGTACGGTGCCTGTCAGTTGGGACGCCGGCAGCGCGCCTAGCAGGTTACTGGCCGTCGCGGCCATCATTGCGTAGGGGGTTGGCAGAATTGGCTGCCTCGGCGTCAATTCGGTAAAGGTGTTGCTCCCAGTGGGACTGACGCTGATGTCCAGCCAGTAATTATTGCCCAGAAACGCGCCGGCGCCAAAATCAATGGCGACGGTAAACAAACCGTTGCTCACCACTGTGCCGCTTTCGGTGACCGGTCCGGCGACGGCCATGCCGCCGGCATTGGTCGTGTAAAGGCTGAACATGAGATCGTAAGCGCCATTGGCCGGCGCGCCATTGTTCTGCAATCGGCCCTGGTAAGTAAAGGCCGTGCCCTGCGCCCGGGCCGTCAGGTGGGCCGCAGCCAGAGTCACGGTCAAAACCATCAAAAATGAGTTTTTCATATGTATTCCCTTTAACAGAAATACATAAAAACAGTACGAATTTGGGACACATTCCCTGATTTAAGGGGTCAAATGCTTCCGGGCAGGGGCGAAATGCAGGCGCTCCGAATCAGTCTTTTGGAGCCGTGAGTCCCAACTGTCGAAGCTGTCGGCGGTAGCCGCGGGTGAGCGTGGCGCGCGAGCCGTTCTTAAGCGCGACTGAATATTCGCCATGAAAGAGTGGATGCAACTCTTTCACCGATTCCACATTCACAATGGCGGAGCGGCTGATGCGTACGAAACGGCCCGGTGGAAGTTTTTCCTCGAGAGTGCCGAGAGTTTCCCGCAACAGGTGCGTTTCCTTGCCTGAGTAAAGCTTTACGTAGTTGTCCGCAGCCTCAACCATGTCAAGATCTGTCAATCGCAGGCATACGATCCGGCCGTTCGATTTTACAGCCAGCCGCTCAGGATACGCCGGTTCCACCTTCAAATTCTTTATGAGACTGTCCAATTTCCGGCGGATGTCCCCATTCTGGTGATCCCGGATTTGCTGCCGGGCCCGCGCGACGGCCGAATGCAACCGCTCCGGCTTGCAAGGTTTTACCACATAGTCCAGGGCCTGCGCCTCAAATGCTTTTAAAGCGAAATCGTCGCGAGCTGTCACAAAGACAATGATCGGCATCTTTTCCGCCTCGACGCCGGCAATCACGCCGAAACCATCTGCCCCTGGCATCTGGACGTCTAAAAAAACAAGGTCGGGCGAAAGGCGGTTGATCGCTTCGATCGCTTCGGGGCCGTTCGAGGCCATCCCGATGATTTCCACGTCTGGTTCGAATCGAAGAATATTACGCAAGACAGACAGCCCCGAGGACTGGTCATCAACAAGCAAGGTCCGGATCTTCCCGCTGTCTGAATCAGGCGCGTCGCAACCCGGGCCATTTTCAATTGTGAATTCTGACGAATTGACAGGCACAACGTTGTAAAGAGCATCTGGCATGCCTAGGTTTGCTATTTCGATGAGGCGGCAATCCCCTCCATTCCAGCGAGTTGCAAGAAAACAAGTATCAAAGGACAGGCGTATTGATGAAGCGACGATAAAATAAAATCGCATATCGTTTTGCGATTCATTTTCCGCAATTGGCTGAATCAAAACTCAATGTTTCAAGCAGGACCACTTCATCGGATCCTGCCGGTAATACCAACTCATCTGCTCATATAAAGGCGGATGCTGTTCACGCAGCTCGCGGGGCTTGCCAAAAAAGCATTCAGTGGCCACGGCGAAAAATTCAGCAGGATTGGTCGCGCCATATTCGCGCAAAACGTCCAGTTGTCCGCGCTGTACCCGGACACGGAGCCGGTCGTATTCTTCCCGCATCACCCGCGACCATTCGGCATAACGGCGCCGGCGCGCCCATAACGATTCGCCATGCCCCAATAGCGGCGCGCCATCGGCAACACCGTCTTCATAATCCAGTTGGTGCGCAAATTCGTGGAGAACGACATTGTGGCCGCCCGCCGGCTCTTCCAGGCCATTCGAAATCGCGTCCCATGCCAGCACGAGGGCGCCTTCGCGCCAGGATTCGCCAAGCCGGGATTCAATCCGTTCCTGCATGACTCCGCCGCCTACGTGACGGGTGGTTGGGACCACGTAAACCGATGGGTACACGAGTATTGTGAGCAAATCGGGATAATAATCCGTATTGCGATGCAAAAGAAGCAGGCAAGCCTGGGCAGCAATGAGAACCTTGTGCATTTCTTCAACGACAAATCCGCCACAGCCTTCAAATCGCTTTTCCGCCAAAAAAACCTGGATGTGTCCTCGCAATTCGCCGCGGTCGGGGTCAGACAGACGGCGATAAAACGGACAGCGATCCTGAATGATCCACAGCCACTTCTCAGGAAATGGCCTGGCTCGCAATCTCTTTCTTCGAAGCCGCTTTAGCATGTGTCGGTTTCATATCCTACGGCGATGCGGTTGTAAGTGGCCAATGAAAAGTCAGAACTGCTTGCGCGCGAATCGGACGATTTCGCCATAGCCTGCAGTTTCAAAACCGGAGCGACTCTAACGAAGCCGGCAAGCCCGGCGACACGCGCCGGAGCGCGCTGCTTCCCTGTTGGTCAGAGACTTGAGCGAAAATACCGTTCCGGCAATAACAGCCACACTAACAAGACGGCAAACGGATGCAGCAAGCCGGCGCAAATAAAGATCGGCATATAGGAAAAATGCAATACGATTGAGCCGGTAAACCAATTGGCCAGCGCGCCGCCAATGGCGCCGCCCATGCCAGAAACGCCCGCCGCGGTGGCTACCGCGCTGGCTGGAAATAAATCGGCCGGCAATGCCATAAAATTCGATATCCATATCGCATGACCGAACACGACCACGCACATCGCCGCAATTGCCATTCCGGATGAGGGAACGAATGGCGCCAGAATGGCCGCGGGCAAAAATGCCGCGCCAATGGTCATCGCCGCCTTGCGCGACATCCCGATGCGCCTGCCGCTCTGGTGCATCCAGCCCGATAGCAATCCGCCAATGATATAACCGGGCACGCCTCCATACACGAAGGGCATCCACGCGTAGTTGCCAATCATGGCCAGGTCAAACCCGCGTTCCCTTTCGAGATATGCCGGCAACCAAAAAATGACGAAGTAAATGACCGGGTCGGTCAAAAAGCGGGGCAAAATGACCATCAGGCCCGGACGGCTCGAGACGACGCGCCACCAATTCGCTTTTTGCGTCGGCGCTTCAGCCGTCACCGACACCTCCGGAAATTCTGCCGCCTCCCCTTCGCTCAACCAGCGGTTGCGCCCGGGTGGTCCGTAAATAATCAGCCAAACGACCATCCATACGATTCCCAACGCGCCGGTGAAGACAAAGACCGCGCGCCAGCCAAAGCGGAGGGCTACGTACGCCGCCAGCGGCGCCGCCGCCGCCGCGCCCAGTGAAGAGCCGACGTTGAAAATCCCCACTCCGAGCGCGCGTTGCCGCGCCGGAAACCATTCGCCGATCGCCTTGACCGCCGCGGGAAAACTTCCCGGCTCGGCCAAGCCCAATCCAAAACGACATGCCGCAAACGACCATTTGCCGACGGCCAACCCGTGGCACATTTGCGCGATGGACCAAAAGAAAACAAAAAGCGCCATGCCCATTTTTGTGCCCATCTTGTCCACGATATACCCCGAGATTGCGTACATAATGGCATAAGCGGCCAAAAAGAGACTGACTATTTCCGAATAGTCCGCGTCGGTTAAATTGAGTCCATCCTTGATTTGTTTGACCAATACCGACAACGCCGTGCGATCGATGTAATTGATCAACGTCACAGCCAGCAGCAACGCGGCAATGACCCAACGCAGTTTTGGTATGCTGAATCGCCTGTTCATTTCTCTATGGCACATGGGGCCCCGACGCATCAGGACGCTGTCACCGCCGCGTTTAGCGGCGTCCGGGGCGTGCGCTGCAACTCCGCGCATTGTTACGCCCGTTGTACGGGCGGCGAGGGCCCGCCGCTCCGTCCCTACCGCAATAGTTCGAGCGATAAAATCAAAGCGCGCGGTAAATGAAAAGGGTCTTTAACCGGAAGGGCAACGATCTTAGTCATCGGTTTGCCCGTTCGGTCGAGCCGTTGATACCATTCTCCGACGTCCGGCATTGAAAAATGCGCAAAGCTCCATTCGCGCACCCGTTCAAACCAGCGCTCGCACCAGGATTCCCCCGTCAATTCCCGCGCCAACAGCAATCCATACAGCGCCTCGGTATGCGGCCACCAGAGTTTCGTCTCGGAATTGGGAAGGAACGGCGCATGACCTTCCGCGTCAATACCCAGGAAAATCCCGCCATATTCCGGGTCCCAACCTTTTTCCAAATGCCAACGCAACACTTCCGCCGCGTCGCGGATCGTTTTGCGATCGTTGCGCGCCATCGCGCGGCGCATGACGAACCACATGGCCTCCATCGCGTGTCCCGGCATCACAAACGTTCCTTCCGGCGCCGGGACTTCCTGATAATCACGGTCCAAAAATTCCACCAGGCACCTCCGCGCGGGGCGAACAAAATGATTCATCACACGGTCCGAGTATTCGTCTGCTGCGCGCGCAAGGGCCGCGTCACCGGCGGTGCGGGCGATTTCCCCGGCGACTTCGGTGAGGATCATCGGCACACCGTGATTGCGCCGATTGGGCGGCAATTTGTAAGGCGCCGTCTCCGCGAACTCCGGCGTCTCCACCCGCTCCTGGATACTGGCGAAGGTTTTACGCGCGAGAGCAAGCAAATCTGAGTCCGGAACCCCCCGGCAATATTCGGCCAACCCATAAACCACGAAACAATCGGAATAAATGCTGACGGCTCCTTCCACCACCTGTCCTTCACGCGTCGTGTGATAAACCCATCGGCCGCGCTCGTCTCGCCCTTGCTGAAGTAAAAAATCTATTGTTCCGCGCGCCCACTTCAGAAATTCCGGACACTTTTCAATTCGATTGTAAAGCGCCGAGCAAGTCCATACCCATCGGGCCTGCGACCAGATGTATTTATCGCCGCTCACAGGCGTTCCGTCTTCATTCATGCAAGAGAGGACGCCACCGAATTTTTCGTCCACGCCATGTCGCCGCCAGAACGGCACGATGCCGTCCAGCAACAATTCCATATATGTCCGCCGCAATTTATTTTTGTCCATCGCCGGTTCGCGCGCCGGTTTGCGCTCGACTTTTATCGCATGTCTGTAACGAAGGCGCAAGATGAACGAGCTTTGGGCAGACGCCGTCACTCGCCCGCCGCGGTTATGGTTTCTGCCGCCGCGGCTGGTGAACAAAATCCATTCCGACCAGGCAAACATCGTCTTCAAACTCGTGCCCCACCGAAAAGTTACGGACGACTGTCAGCAAATCATCAAAAATCCGGCTCGTGGGTTTGGCGATGAGCGCCTTAAGATCCATGATTAATCGTTGCTGAGAATAAAGTTCCTCGTTGGCACCCTGGACCTCGTAAAGGCCGTCGGTGAAAAGCATGATAAAATCGCCGGGCGCTATTGGCGCTTCCGACGTTTCATAAGGCGGGTCATCAAACAGTCCGAGGGCGGGCTGGCTGTGGCCAATCGTGTTTGCCAGCGCAGTCACGGAGTTATCGGGACGGCGCACCAGTAACGGCTTCGGATGGCCCGCATTGGCAAAACGCAGTGTGCCCGTTTGCCAGTTTGCCACGAAATAGAACGCTGTGGTCAACATCGGCGAACCGGTGGACTTGAGAATGTTGAACAAGTCGGAATTTAATTTTCGCAGGAAAAAACCCGGATCGCCTGCGCAGGGCTTGAGTTCTTCCGCCAGCGCCCGAATCATGGCCGTGACCAGCGCCGCGCGGATCCCATGCCCGGTCACATCGCAAATGAGCACGCCCGCTTCTTCATCCGATAACGCCAATACCGCGAAAAAGTCCCCGCTCACGGCTTCGGCGGAGCAATACCGGTGGGTGAATTGGAATGCGCTTTGGTCGGGCGGCGCGCCTTTTGGAAAGAGCGGATATTGCTGCGGCAACATCGTGAGCTGAATTTCGCGCGCCATGCGGAGATTTTCCTCCATCAACTCGTTCTTGATCCGCAACTCTTCCCGGCTGCGGGACAATTCGGCGGTGGTGCGCCGGATTTGCTCCTCCGCATGTTTTCGTTCCGTGATGTCCTCCACGGTGCCTTCGTAATAAAGGGCTTTGCCCTCGGCATCCCGGACCGCCCGGCAGTTCTCCGCAATCCAAATGACCGTCTGGTCCTTCCGGTAAATCTTCGATTCAAAGCCGGTAATGACGTCGTTGCCCTGCATGAGTTCCACAAATTCCTCGCGTCTGCCAGACTCGACATAAAGGCTGTGAGCGATGTCGGTGATATTGGCAATTAAATCCGCTGGAGAGTCGTAGCCATAGATGTGAGCCAGGGCAACATTGGCCATCATGTAGTGGCCGTCGGGAGTTGTCCGAAAAATGCCTTCGATCAAATGGTCAAAGATACCGTAGTAATTTTCCTTTTCGGCAACCAGCGCGACACGCTCGATCTGGCGCTCGACGGCGCAGCGAATGGTGCGCAGCATCAAATGCGGTTGAAATTCCTCGCGCGCCAAATAACCTTGCGCCCCGGCGTTGATGCTCTCCACCGCAAAAGAGTCGTCATTTACAGACCCCACGACGATCACAGGGACATGCGGGGCCTGAATGGTCAGCGCCGTCACCTGAAATAAGCTGGCTGTGTTGGGACTGGCGGGTTGAAATAGAACCGCGCTGAAGCCATTGGTCTTGAGCAAGGACGCCGCGCGGTCAAATTCGGCGCGTTCCAATAGTCCACCGGATTTCTCCAACGCCTCAGCGGCGGTATGCGCGAATCCGTCGTCGTTGCCAATGAACAGTATTTTCAGTGCCTGCGGATCCATAATTGAAGTCGGGCGGCCACAGCGGGGTCGCTTTGAAAAAGATACAGCTTTTGCCCGATGCCGCAAGCGATTGCGAAAACCCGCCAAAAAGCCAAACCGCAAGCGCCAAAGCGGCGGCCGACCGCTGGCTGACAACCGGTTTGGCCTGCAATTACGACTTTACTAATTTTCAATTAACCAGGCAAAGCTAAAATACGATTATCTAATTAATGTCGTTGAGCCCATAAAAATTGCTTTACTAGTAAATATTGCGCATCAAAATTATTGACTTTTAAAAGAAGATTCGGCCGCCTTTGGCGAATTTCGGGTTGCCAATGGCGCGGGAAGGGCGTAGGCTTTGAAAAGGTGCGAGGAAATGACCAGCCAACAAGGATTGCGAATATGAAAACGAAGCCAACGCTATCGTCGGAAAAAGCAAAATCCGTGCGCGTCAACCGCGCGAGAACCGCCGCCAAAACTTCTTCAGAAGAAAAGACTGCAACCGCGCCTCCGAAAAATCAACCATCGGTTTCAAGGAAAATCCGTAAAGTCGTTGCCGCTGCCATTAGTGGCGCCGTTTCACCGATTCAAAAACGGATTGTCCGCGTCAAGCTGCCAAAGAAAGGGATTGAACCTCCGTCCATTTTGCTCGAAGGCGACCATCCTGAGCCGCCGTCCGCCAGCGGTCCGGGCCAAAAGTACGCTCTTGGCGCCTGGCCGGTATCACAAAAAGCCCAGCCCGAAGCCGAATTGCCGGAAGCCTATGGCACTAAAAAGCTTTTTCTCACGGCGCGCGATCCCCACTGGCTTTATGCCAATTGGGACATGACCCGTGAGCAGCAAACGCATTTGAATGCCCATTCAGCCGAGGGCCACTTGATCCTCCGCATTTATGCCAACAAAATTGAAGGCCATCCGCTCTACGAGATTCACGTGCATCCGGAATCGCGCCATTGGTTTGCGCACGTCGAAAAGGCGGGAAGTCCGTACGCCGCGGAACTGGGTTACTATTCCCCCGTCGGCCGATGGATGCGGGTGGCCGCGGCGGGCGCCACGGTGACGCCGCCGGATTCAGTTTCCGAAAATGGCAACGCCGAGTTTGCGACGATTCCTTTCGAATTTCCTTTTTCAAAACTTCTGGACATAGTCAAAGCTGCCGTCCGGGAAAATCGGCCGCTTGCGCAGGCAGTCGAAGAATTGCGCCGCGCGGGCCACCCTGCCCTGCCGCGCATTAATGGAGAACCGATCTCGAATTGGACCCAGGAGCAGGAATCGGCGCTGGCCAAAATCATCGCTATTGATGAAACCCGGCGCATATGGATGGGCTCTCTGGAAATTACCGAGCTGGTCCGTCGCCGTATGGCGCAGGAAATGTCATCGTTTGGCCTGATGTCCTCACTTGGTATTTCATCTTTGGGAATTTCGAGTTTTTCGAGTCCCTTTGGCGGGTTGCCCTCCAAAGGCTTCTGGTTCAACGTCAATGCCGAGTTAATAATCTACGGGGCAACCGAGCCTGACGCTAAAGTGACCATTGGAGGACACGCCATCAAGTTGCGCCCGGACGGCTCATTCAGTTTTCGATTTGCGTTGCCGGATGGAAATTACGATTTGCCGGCCGTGGCCGTTTCCGCCGATGGCACGGATGCGCGCTCGGCAGATTTAAAATTCAGTCGAAACACCCAATACATGGGCGATGTGGGGGCGCACCCGCAAGACCCGGCGCTCAAAGCGCCTTCGCCCGAAAATCTCTGACATGGATTCCTCAGAACGGGGGGCTTTGGGCCTCGTCCGGTTAGTCGCCCTGTGCATCATCGTGGTCGGCCTCCTGGACGCCGGCATGTATTTCACGCAATATCTAATGCCCCTTGCCATGGCGCGCGCTCCGGACCCGCATTTGCCGCCGATTCACATCCTTCGTATCATACTGGATTCCATACCCATCATCGCAGGCATCGTGATGCTCATCAAAGCCAAAGCCATCGCAGAGTGGCTTTCGGATTGGATCCAATAAAATGGGCGGCCTTGAAAGTACTTCGGGCGTGACCGCGCCCGCGCCGTCCTGCCGCGTTCGATTAAAATTGTGTTGCAAATCCGGTAGAAACAGCGACTTTAACAGTCGAGCAATTGAAAGGAGAAGTACCGTGTCTATGAAAAAATTAATTTCGAAAAAGATCGCATCTTTGGCCGCGGGTCTGGCTATGTTTGCGGGCTGTGCGGTTGAGCAGCCAGCGCCGGGGGGCGTTCCGGAAAGTCCGCCGCCGCCCGAGTCGGAAGTGATTCCGCCACAGCCGAATCTAACGTTTGTCTGGACACCAGGATATTGGGACTGGCGGGGCCGATGGGTATGGGTATCGGGCTTTTGGGGACAGCGACCACATCCTGGCACCATTTGGATTCAAGGGCATTGGGTCCATCGCCGGCATCACGACGTCTGGATACGCCCGCACTGGCAGTAACCGCGCGAGCATGCGCGGCGTTTAAACTTTGATCCCGAAGGAAGAAGGATCGAGGACCAATTCGTCCGAAACTTGTTGTTGCAAATTTGTCAACTCGCGATACAACCCGGAAATCGTGCCGGAATGAGTGGAATTTCCGGCGAGATTTTTCATTTCCCAGGGATCATTGACGATATCGAAGAGTTCAACTTGCCGCGCTTGAGGATAAAGGATGAGCTTATGCGTATCATTGCGCACGGAACGTTGATATTTTTCAAACGCACAATACATGAAATCGAACAGATGGCCGCGCTCCGCGCGCAACAATGGCAGCAAGCTTGGAAATTGGACCGTGGAGGGCGCTGAAACGTTCGCCAACTCGCACAGGGTCGGGAAAAGGCAATGTTGATACATCTTTGCGTCAATGCGCCGACCCGGGGACAGGCCAGGGCCAATCATGATGAAGGGCATGCGGACGGAACAATCATACAAGTTTTGTTTGCCCATCAACCCATGCTCACCCACAGCCAGGCCGTGGTCGCCTGTCACGATGATGTAGGTATTATCGGCCTGTCCTGATTTATCGAGCGCATCCACGACCCGGCCCATCTGCCGGTCCATGTAGGTGATTAGCGCATAGTATTCACGGCGATGGACCCGCACGTCTTCAGGCGTCCTTGGAAAAGGCGCCAGAGCTTCATCACGTCCCGCGCCCGGGTCAAAGGGATGCCGCGGCTGGAAATTGGGAGGCACCATGATTTTCTCCGCGGGATACATGTCGAGGAACTCTTTTGGCGCCTGTCTCGGATCGTGTGGCGAGTTCCAGGCGACGTAGAGGAAAAATGGACGACTCGGCTGCCGAGCCAATTTGCCAATCATTTCAATCGCGCTATCCGCGTATAGCTCACAGGAATGCTGTTGACGCCGGTAACGGGGACTGGCCCGGCGGACGCCGTCCTCTTCCCTCCGGATGTCCCAAAGCCCATGGGGTGTCCAATGTCCACGATATTTCGGGTCCCATGACGTCCAGGGGTCGCCCGGGCGGGGACGGTTATAGGCCAATCCGTTAATCGGCGTCGAAGCATAAAAGCCCGGACCGATTGTTTTGCCGGTCACGAAACTTCTCAGCGCTGTGGCATCGCCGTTGTGCCACTTGCCAACCGCGCAGGTATGATAGCCGTTTTTCTGCAAGGTTTCGCCCAGCAGCGGATACGTGCCGCATCTGTCGCCGCCGCACGTCCAGAGATGCCGTCCTGTGTGCATCATGGCGCGACTGGCGACGCAGACCGCGCCCGTCCAGGAACCCTGGTGAAAACAATGGGTAAATGTCGTGCCGCGGGCGATGATCCGGTCAAAATTCGGCGTATGGACCTCGGAATTGTTCAGGGCGTTGATGGTGCGAAAGCACTGGTCATCGGCGACGATTACGAGAAAATTTGGTTTCCTGTTCGGGTGCATCGAACCCTCCGCCAAAAGCTCACCGGGTGAGATCAAGGCCGAGGCAGAGAGTCCGCCGACCGTTTTCAAAAATGTCCGCCGATCCATGGAGGAATCATGCACGGTATCAATGACGCAATACAGCGTAAATTTGTTTGGGTGAAGACGATGCCTCGCCTCGCCCCTCCTTGCGGGCTACTTATGACGCGCGGAATCAGAACTTTGCCTGCAAAGTGAGAAGGATTGAGTGGGTGCGAACCCCTTGAAATTCCGCATTCAATGGCGGCAAAAAATAGCTGCTATAGGTAAATGAAGGATTCCCGGTAGCCATGAATTGATAGCCGATGCCAATGGAGACGTTCGGATTGATCATGAACCGTACGCCGGCAAAGGCCTGGCAGGCAAACACAACGTCCGATTCGTTGCCGGCGACGTAATCGCCCGTCCCCGGGTAGGTGAAGTGATGCGCGTCAAATATCGAGTCTGCGCCGCCGGCTCCCCCGCCAATGTACGGAACGATGTTGGAGTGCGGGATTGGCAAAGACAAGGTAAGGTTGGCCAAAAACGGCACATTGGCCATGGTCGAACCGTTTGCGTCGTAATTTTCCGCGCCATTCATTCGCCCCCAAACGTAGCCCGTGTCAAAATCAACCCCCAGGTATTTGTTAAATGCCCAGCCAAAAGCGCCATCAAGCGACACGCCAACGTCGTAGTTTACTTTGCCGGCTGGTCCATTGACACCGTTGTAAGCAACTGAGGAATCCGCCGGGCTATAAAACCCTTTAATCATGCTGCCCTGGAAAATGGTCGGCCCGATGCCACCGCGGAAATAGGGTCCCGCCCCTTCCGGCGCATTCCAGTAGTATTGCGCGCAAGCGAGTGACGCGGTGAATAACGAAACAACGACAATTACAATTTTTTGCATTTTCATAGTACTCCTTTTAACGAGTTAAATCTTGCCCTTTTAACGCCATACGTCAAGTCAATGCGATGGCATACGTCCGCAGATGCCGCCGGTTGACGCAGGCAGATGAACGTGAAGGCCGGGAGGCATGGAATGGTTCCTCGCGCCATTCCATGCTTTTCTCTTTTCCTGGCCTTGCCGGCTGCGAAAATCGGCGCATCCGCGGATAAAAGCGCATGGTGATCCGTTGGGCCGCGGCCACAACCGCGGCCTTCCCTGACTCATACGGGGCAAGCGGAGGAATATTGCGGAAAAGTTTTTTTCTTTTTCCCGTTCCCCTTTTCCATTTTAATTCCAGCGTGCCTTTCAAACAGTTCTCCGGAAAAGCCGGCGCGCAACTTTTGCAGCGCTCGCTCGCTCGCGGAAGGCTGGGGCACGCTTATTTGTTTTCAGGCGACCAGATTGAAGAACTCGAAACGCTGGCGCGCACTTTGGCGAAGACCCTGAATTGCCTGAACCCGGTCAAACAAAACGGCGAAGCCGTGGATTGCTGCGAGGCGTGCGCAAGTTGCGTGAAAATCAACAAGGACGTTCACGCGGACATTCACTGGGCCCGGCCGGAGTCAAAGTTGCGCGTCGTGACCATCGAGCAGGTGCGCGAGCTAACGCGTGAAATCCAACTCAAGCCCGCTGAAGCGCGGTTCAAAGTGGCTATCCTTGCCTGCGCCGACCGCCTCAATGTCCAGGCCGCCAACGCGTTCCTTAAGACACTCGAAGAACCGCCCGCAAAATCAGTGCTGATCCTGCTCTCGACGGAGCCGTCGCGGCTGCTGGAAACCATCCTCTCGCGTTGTTTGCGGGTGAATTTTTCGGGTGGCGCCAGGCGGGAGTTGACGAGTGAGGAAGCCGCGTGGCTTGAAAAATTCAGTTCCGCGGCGCTTGAGCAAAAAACATTGCTGGGCCGTTATCATCTGGCGGATTTGCTGGTCCAAAAACTGGCCCAAATCCGCGAGCAGGCCAATGAAACGCTCGGCGTGCGCTCGCCGCTCCGGAAATACGACGACATCGAAAGTGATTTGCGCGAAAAATGGGAAAAAGAATTGGACGCCGCGTCCGAGGCGGAATATCGCCGCCGCCGCGCGGATCTGCTGCTGCTGGTGCAATGCTGGCTGCGCGACGTTTGGCTGGCGACGCTCGCAGCCGGGAAAGAGCTTCTGAATTTCCCGCAGTTGCCAGGCACGGGCGCCCTGGCCAAAAAAATCTCCCCGGATCAGGCTCTCAACAATCTGCAAACGCTCGAGGAAACCCAGCGCCTCCTGCATACCAACGTGCAGGAAGCGCTCGCCCTTGAAGTCGGCTTGCTGAAATTGCATTTCTAACCGGATGCGGACAAACTTGCCGCAATGACGTCCGGAAAAACAATCGCCGCAACCGACATCTGGGCGCTGGTATTCGGACTCTTTCTTGGGCTTTGCATTCTGAAATTTGGCGATCCGGTGATTCTCGACAAAAATATATCCCCGCCCGCCAACAGTTCTGAATTTTTAAGCGATTCCTGGCCGACCCATTGGGCGAATTGGATTTTTTTTCCGTTGACCGCGATTGTGGCCGGCGTGGCCTATTTGAAAGGCGGGCGGGACGCGCCGCGCGATCGGCCCCTTGCGCAATTGCGGGACGCGCGGAATGGACCCGACACAAGGGACCAGCCAATTCACCGGAAGGTTCGCCGTCCGAATCGCGACAGCGTTGCGACCGGCGGCCAAGTGCCCGTTCGACCGACAAAGTGGCTGTTTTTTCTTCCCTTGCTTTGGCTGAGCTGGCAATTCATCTCGGCCGCTCAAACGGTGGACTCAAATCTGACAGCGGTCACACTTTGGCAATTTAGCGGTTGCGCCGCGTGTTTTTTTGTCGGATTGCTTGTCATCAATACACCGCGCCGATTTAATTTGTTGTTGCCGGGCATCCTCACGGCGTTTGCCATTTGCCTGATTTGCGCGATTCGCCAACGCATCGAATTTCCACAAGATACAAAATTCCTGCTTCAGGAGCAGCGCCTGGGATGGACAAATCTCCCGCCACAGACCATCGAGGAAATGAGACGTGATCAAACGATTTTCATGACCAACGGCGTGGAGGCCGTCAATCCGGCTATCCTGGCGAAATTTGAAAAAAAACGCGTCATGGGCACGATGGTTTATCCAGATGCGCTGGCGGAAATCATCTTGCTTTTGTTTCCACTCGCGCTTGTTTCAACTATTCAGGGAACTCGAAATCTTCGCCCCATCGTCCGTGGTCCGGCGACATTTATGAGCGTGGCTCTGGCGGCCGTCGCATTCTTTTGGTCAGGGTCAAAGTTCGGATGGTTAATTGCCATCGTCATCGGCGCGGTCTTTGTGTTTCGCCTGCCCTGGCCGCTGCGGTTTAAAATCGCCGCGCTGTTGCTGGTGGCCCTCCTGGGCATGGGTGTTTTTGCGATTCGATTTCACACTTATTTTGCCCGCGGCGCCACCAGCGCCGTGGCGCGACTGGATTATTGGCGCGCGGCGGTCCAAACGACGGTATCGCGCCCGGTTTTCGGGACGGGTCCGGGGACGTTTCAACGGCCGTACGCCAGATTGAAATCGCCGCAGGCTGAAATGGCCCGCCTGGCCCATAACGATTATTTGGAACAATTTTCGGATTCCGGCTTTCCTGGAGGAATCTTCTACTGCGCCTGGGTGGCGATGGCGCTGGCAGTTATCGGCAAAGGCGGCTGGAAATCTGACAAGCCCGGGGAATTTGTTCTTTTTTTAGGTTTGCTCGGGTGGTCCATCCAGGAATTCGGCGAATTTGGACTTTATATTCCAGCGGAGGCATGGATCGCGTTCGTGTTACTGGGATACGGGGTGGGAAGGCGCGGACGACTAAATTGTTAGATTTCCTTATTTCTCATAATGCGCTGCGGGCGGCTGGCGGAGGGGCATGTCCGTCCCGGCCCGGTCCGGTAGTTGTATATTTTTGTTTTTTACGTATGTAAGGCAAAAGCGTCTGTGATCCGTCCCCCCATCAATCGGGAATATTTTGGACAGTCCCTCGATAGAGCCATGAGGGGCAGGCGGGAGGAAGTCATTGTTTTTGAGCGTGTTGCGATGTAATACAAGTCTTGACATTCGTAATGTGTGCAAAATGCAAGAGACGGTTGGAAAAATGCGATTCGCCTTTGGTAGTTGCTATATTTGTTCTATTATAAGTGGAAGGAGATTGAAGGGCTGAAAGGTCGGTTGTTGTATCAGGGAACCTGATTTTGGCGGCGGATTGGATAGAGGCGAGTCGGGGATGTCTCTGGAGC
>JBOHXA010000017.1:0-10856 GCA_050737335.1 Limisphaerales bacterium
CTCAAAGCCCTCGCCGGACAGAAGATCATCGGCTTCGAGCCGGACATCCCCACCCGCAAGGCGCTTGATAAAATTCTGAAAGAGCACGGCGTGGAAGTGAAACACGTGATGGAATTTGACAATGTCGAAACCGTCAAACGCGCCGTTGAAATTGACGCCGGCATTTCCATCGTGCCCATGGGTACCGTCCAGCAGGAAACTTCCAAACAAACCCTGGTGGCCGTGCCGATCGAAGACGGCGATTTCTACCGCCCCCTGGCGGCCATTTATAAAAAGAGCAAGGTGCTATCGCCGGCCATGAAACAATTCCTGGCGATCCTCAAGGAGACGGTCTGAATCAATTCGATCTTCCCCCCGATCAATTACTTCATGAATTGTTGGCGGTGCCCCAGCGTTTGGCCCAAATCGCATCCATAATTTTTTTTGCCATGGCCGGTTTCTCTTCAAGCGCTTTTTGGGCGGCTTCTTTGCCCTGGCCGATCAACTCGCCCTCGAATTGCAGCCAGGCGCCTTTTTTCTCCACCACCCCGTTCTCCACGCCCGTATCCAGAATGCTGCCTTCCTTGTTGATGCCGTGATTATAGACAATGTCAAACTCAGCCTCCGCGAATGGAGGAGCGACTTTGTTTTTGACGATCTTGACCTTCACGTGATTACCAATGGCGTTGCCGGCGGCGTCCTTGAGGGTTTCCTTGCGCCGGATGTCCATCCGCACGCTGGCGTAAAATTTTAACGCCTTGCCGCCGGGCGTCGTCTCGGGATTGCCGAACATGACGCCAACCTTTTCACGCAATTGATTTGTAAAAATGCAGGTTGTCCTGGATTTATTTAAAATAGCGGTCAGCTTCCGTAGCGCCTGTGACATCAGCCGGGCCTGCATGCCCATGGTGGCCATGCCCATCTCCCCCTCCAGTTCTGCCTTTGGCACCAGCGCCGCGACCGAATCAACCACGATCACGTCCAATGCGTTTGAGCGCGCCAGGGTGTCGCAGATCGTCAGCGCTTCCTCTCCTGAATCCGGCTGCGACACCAGCAAATCATCCAAATTCACCCCCAACTTTTTGGCGTAGCCCGGGTCCAGCGCGTGTTCGGCGTCAATAAATGCCGCTAATCCTCCCCCTTTTTGCGCGTTGGCTATGACGTGAAGCATCAGGGTTGTTTTGCCCGACGATTCCGGGCCGAATATTTCCACCACACGCCCCCGGGGGACGCCGCCTACGCCCAGCGCCAGATCAACCGCCAGCGCCCCCGTGGGAATTACTTCAATTTTTTTCAAAGCATGCGCCTCGCCCAGCCTCATGATGGCGCCATCGCCATAATTTTTGGTAATAGTTGAAATTGCCGCCTCCAGTTCGCGCGCGCGCGTTGCGGCGGCCTTGTTTTCGACGGTCTTTTCAGTGGATTTTTCAATTGGTTTTTCAGTGATTTTCGCGGCCATAAAAATAAGCTTGTCTGTTTGGCGGCAGCCTGTAAAATTACGCTGGCGCCGCTTCGTTAACTGGCAGTTGACGCAGGCACCTTAGTGATTCCAAACAAAATGTCAACATTACTGCTGTCGCCTCCCGTTCCATCTCTCCCGGATGTGTAACCTTTGAGCCTTATTTCCTGTATAGAATAAAAGACATTTGAATTTTGCCGTCCTCCTGACTGAACGGTTATGAGAGGTTGAGAACGATTATGGAATCCGCGCGCGCCAAAATCACAACATGCCCGTATTTAGAGGCGTTTTCTTATTTATTTAGTACTTACGCTGGCTTTTTGAAATGGCTTGTGTAATAATGACCAGAACTGTAAATGAGACGGCATCCGCTTACATGGGTTTGTGTCCTGTTGCTTCTAATGGCGGGAGCATTTTTTTGGCTGCGCCAGAGCCATTTTTCAAAAACTGCAGGGTTGAGCGGAGTTGGATCCACTCATAGCCATTTATCGGCCACGGCCGCGGCGTCGGCCGGCGCCGCAAAAGCGGCTACCCGGTCTGCCCTGACCAACAAATTCGCCTGGCGCTTGAGCAACACGACCAATTCACTCTCCCGGCTGATTCACGATCCTCACGCTATTTTGCTGGACAACGCATTTATTGAAACCGATTCAAAATTAAACCTCTCGATTCCAAAAACTTTACGGGCCCAAAGTGACCCTGGCGCCTATTTGGCGCAGGCGCGCGGGCCAGTCAGCCCGGCGTTTCGCGCGGCCCTGGCCGCCGCCGGCGCAAAAATCGTATCATATATTCCAAACAATGCTTATCTGGTGCGCGCTTCCGAAGCAGTGGCCGATGAGCTGATTGGCAATCCGCTTGTCCAGGATGTCATTCCATACGAACCCTATTATAAGGTTCAGGCCCCGCTCTTGCCAATGGCGGACGAGTCATTGCCTCCGCAAGAGCAATTGAACCTGGGGCTTTTTGACGATGACGCCGCCGATACACTCCAGCAAATCCAGAAATTGGGAGGAATAATTCTGTCCGAAGAAAAATCTGCAGCCGGTTACCCAATCGTTAAGGTTGAGCCTCCGGCAAACTGGACGGCCATTGCGCAACTACCTGGCGTTCACATTGTTGAGCCGTCTTACCACCGGAAACTTGCCAATGACCTTGCGCGGACAACGATGGAGATTTCACTCGATTCCGTCACCGGATCAAATTACATGAACCTCTATGGTTCAAACATTACCGTCGAGGTTGACGATGCCGGTATTGATACGAACCATCCTGACTTTAGCGACGGCCATGCGAACCCATCCCGCGTCATCTACCATGACCCGGGTATGGGCGTTGATACCAGCGGCCACGGGACGCACGTCGCCGGCGTTATCGCCGGTGACGGATTCGAGTCAGCCACCGTGACGAATGCCTACGGTTCGCCCATGCCCGGCACAAATGGACAATTCCGTGGAAAAGCGCCAATGGCCCAGATGCTCTCGATGAACTATTTGGATTCGGATCAGGACCTTCAGCAGGCGGCCGCCGAAACCAATGCTCTCATATCCAACAATAGCTGGGTCAACGGCGACTTCGACTATGACCTCGAGGCCGCTAATTATGATGCCGCCACTCGTGATGCCCTACCGTACGTGCCTGGAGAGCAACCGGTCTTATTCGTCTTTGCCGCAGGCGATGATGGGGGTGGCAACACCGCCGGTACCGTCGAATCTCCCGGGACAGCCAAAGACGTTATCACCGTTGGCGCTTTGGAAGAGTTTCGCTATATCACCAACCAGGTCACCAACGCCGATGGCACCATATCCGAGCCCTGGCTGGGGGAAACCGATAATTCCAACGCCGTCGCGGGTTTTTCCAGCGATGGCAACGTCGGCATCGGGACCGAAGGCGCGTATGGGCGCTTCAAGCCTGACGTTGCCGCGCCCGGCACGTTTGTGGTGTCTTGCCGGTCGGAACAATGGGACACCAACGCTTATTACCACCCCACCAACAATACTTATTACGATTTTCCCGATTTGATCCCCAGCAATTCAGTCAGTGTCTCTTCGTTCAAGTTCCTGGTGCCGAGCAACACCGCTGACGTGATCATCTATGACGTAACCAATCTGAGTTCACCGCCTGTTTTGCCGCCTGTTCCTTTCTACCTTCAGACCAATGGCGCGCTTCCATTTGGAAATATCGGCAGCAATTATGTCGTGATCGCGCCCGCGCCCGGCACATTGGACGAGGATTGGTCTCTGGAAGCAAGCAATGTCACCCTGTCTCCCCTGGCGTGCGATTTGATCGTGGACGTCCAAACAACCAACTGGGACGGGAATTATGAACAGGTCCTGCAGGGGATGAACGACAGCCTGGAGTCGGCGCCCTACCCACAAAATTGGTATTATCGGTATGAAAGCGGCACCAGTATTGCCGCTCCGTCCGTTTCCGGCTTCCTGGCGCTGATCCAGGATTATTTTACGAATCAGTATTCCTCTCCCTTTATCCCCAGCCCGGCGTTGCTCAAGGCGATGCTGATCAATGGCTCGCGTCCGACGGTTGGCTATAACGTGCAGGTGGATAATTCCATTAATTATGAAGGATGGGGCCTGCCCGATATGTCCAACTCCATTCCGTCGTCCATCACGGATATTACCGGCCAGGAGTGTCCGACCTTTATCCGCGATCAGAGTCCCACCAATGCGCTGGCGACGGGTGATAGCGAGACGTTTATTGTCAACCTGAATACGAACAGCTTCGGGGATTATCTGCCCTTGCGCGCCACGCTCGCATGGACCGATCCGCCCGGCGACCCTTCCGCCGCCCTCAAGCTGGTCAACAGTCTTGAACTCGTCGTCACCGACCTGGACGACCCGAGCGTTGTCTATTACGGAAACGATATTAACGCCTCAGGCTTTAATAACGTGGAAAACTCCAGCAACGCGCCGGTCGTGGACAGCATCAATAACATTCAAAAGGTTATTATCCAGGCATATTCCACAAACGACGTGCCCGATGCCGACTATTCCATCACCGTCATCGGCAACAGGGTCAACGTCAACGCCGTTGACGAGCATACAAATAACGACGTGCAGGACTTCGCCCTTGTTATTTCGGCCGGTGACCTGGGCGAAATCAGCAATGCCATGATGGTCACCGATGACGGGATCGCTTCCAATCCCACCACGGACCAGAACATCACGGTAGGCCAGACGAATACCATATTGCTAAATCAAACGGCTGGCGCGAACACGCCGTTGCTTGGCACAAATATCGCCGGTTTCACCACAAACACCGCTTCCTACAGTACGAACGGCCAATTTACGATAGGCATGACCAACCAATGGCATTTCTATATCGTCACCAACACAACCAGTTTCACCAACGCCGCGTTCATCACGTTTGCCGCCAGCACCCTTTCCATTCCGCGAATGGGCGTTTTTGCCAACTCGGATGAGAATTCCACCACACCCGGCGCCGATCTGGACATGCTCGTCACCCGGAGCACAACAGACCCCGCCGCGGCAAGTTTGTTAACGCTTAATCCATTGGTCGTCTCCAACTGCCTCAACGGCGCCAACGGCGATGGCGCCTCTCTTGCGTCTGGCGGCTCGGACTTCGTCGCCTATACCAATGTTGCGCCAAATGATATCTATTACATCGCGATCAAATCCGAAAGTCACATGGGCGCCGAGTACGATTTTGTTCCCATCTTTACCGACGTGCCGTTCGGCAGTCTGGACCAAAATGGCGATGAATTAATCAGCGGTATCAATGTGCCTTCGCCGATTCCCGACGGCACGCCGACGCACCCTGGCACGTCGTATGTATTTTTATTGGCCCTGTATCCCATTACGCTTCAGAACGTGGTGATGACGAATGTCATCTACCACCAGAACTTCGGGGACCTTGTCGGTTCGATTTCTCATAGCGGAAACTCCGTGGTACTGAACAATCACGATTCAATAGTCAACCCCCCTCCGCCGGGGCCGTACACCTTGATTTACAGTGGCGAAACAAATAATTATCCCGGCTCACAGCCTCCAGATGGTCCGGGCAATCTGCAAATGTTTCAGGGCACCTCCGGCCAGGGCGTCTGGCAGTTGACCGAGCAAGGAACAGCCCTTGGCCAAACCGGCCTCGTCGCAAACACCTCCATGTTCCTGCAAAAATATCAGAACCCGGAACATGGCATTTTCGTCACCCTGGAGCCTGGCCAATGGTTTTATACCTACCTGGACGTGCCCAGCGGATACACAAACCTTGAGCTATACGGGGCGATTACAAACGCGGGCCAAACGGGCGTACAAATGTATTTGAACACCGGCGGCGATCCCACGCCCACGGTTTACCTCGAGGAAACGAATCTGGATACTTTGCCTCCACCATTTCCTCCCGCTCCGTTTCCAACATATTATGGCGGCTGGGGATTGCTATCCTACGGCCCGCCGCTGCAGCCGGACACCTATTATGTCGGCCTGTATAATCCCACCGCCTCTGCCGTAACCGTATATTTGGATGCCTTGCTTAATGGACCGGGAACGCCCGCGCAACCGCAGCTCTTCACGGCCACGAACGTCGTGCCCATCATCAATGACGCGGTTACGTCCTCGACCAATACGACGATGTTTATCTCGAATACCAACACCATTTCTTCGGTTAATGTTGGGTTTGTCGTACAATATCCGCGAATATCGGATTTGGCCTTTACACTCGTCAGCCCTCAAGGCCAGCGCATCCTGCTCATGGAAAATCGCGGCGGCCCCAGCGCCACCAATGCCGGCGGAGTGTTTTATATCACCAACTCCATCGGCACAACTACTGCCAATGGGAGTTTGGCGCCCACGACCAACTCCTACGATCTCCACAACAATTCCGGCACCATTTCCTTTTCCTTTAACGCGTACACCATCCCGGACCAATTGACGGTTTATTATGGAAACGATCCGACGACTTTCAATACGAACGCGGGAAACCAGGATCTGCTCTTTAATTCACAAATGATGAGCGGCACCACCAACGATTCCAAGAATTTTGGCCCGGGCGCCTCGACCTACATCACATTTATCGTCAATCAATTCGGCAACACGAATGGCGGCAGCGACGCGTGGACTTATACCATCAACGGCACGTTCCCCAGCTTTAATTATCTCACTTTCACCGACGATACCAACCTGACCGTCACGCCCATTAAATTCGCCATTCCGCCGTTTGACCTTCGCGATCTGGGCACCAATTACACATTCGGCGATTTGGACGCGGCCACAACTGGCGATTATTTCGGCCTCACAAATATTTACGATTCCTACGGCGGTTGGACCGTGCCCACCAATTTCGTCACCGAAGTGACCAACGGCGTCGTGTTCACCAACAACTATAATGAAGTCAGTGTCGTCCCGGACCCGGCCATTGCCTTCCAGAGCAACACCAATAGCAGCAATTTCCTGGCCCTGGGCTACGGCCTGATCGTTCGCACCAATTTGCTTGAGCCGAACCATCTCGTTACCGTTTCCTACCAATATCGCGGTCCCGGCATCGCCGGCTGGTGGCGAGGCGAAGGCGACGCGCGGGACAGTTCCGATGCCGAACAACGCGGCCAAAACGGTTCGCTCATCGGGCGGTTCACCTTTCCCGAAGGCGAAGTCGGCCAGGCATTTTCCATGGAATACAATGGCGACCTATATGACTTTGCCGGCACAAACAGCTACGTTCAAATCCGCCAGCAGCCTTTCCTCGTCGAAGTCGTTACCAATAGTGGCACCAATATCGAGAACGGTCCTCCAGTCACGCTGCAATCGTCGCACCTGGACGTTGGCGCCGGCCCTGGATTGACCGTGGAAGGCTGGATCAATCCCACGAACGTGTCGTGCCAGATGCCGCTGGTGGAATGGCTCGCCCGTGTGCCGACCAACGGCTCGGATACGAACTTGACCCTCCGCGCCGGGCCGTTTCTCGACCGCGGCACCGACCATTATTATTATTTGCTCGGTCCGACAAACTGGACCACTTCTGAAACCTGGGCCGAAGAGATGGGCGGTCACCTGGTCACCCTGGATTCTGCGGACGAACAGAACTGGGTCTTTGACACTTTCGCCGGTTACGACGGGCGTAACCGCAATTTGTGGATTGGGATGACCAATTATATTAATAATGGCTCCAACAATTTCGCGTATTCGAGCGGTTTAACGAACGTTACTTACACCAACTGGCTCTTCATGCAGCCGACCAACTGCGATGAACCCGGCGTCAATTACGCGTTTATGTTCGGTGTCACCAATCAGTATGCCGGATTGTGGGCATTGGCGAACAATAATGGAATCATGTGCGGTCCGGTGACCAACATCATGTACGGCGTCGTGGAAGTGACGAACCTTCAGACCAATGGCGTCCAATTCTGGATTTCCATCACCAATGTGCCCGGCACTACAAATCTCATCATGACCAACACCGGTTGTCTCTTTGCCAACCTGGTGGATATTACGAACGGCTCGCATTGGATTTATTCCGGCCCGAATCTCATTCAAAGCAACGTCTTCCAGCACGTCGCCCTCACTTACGACACCAACTCGGGCAATGCCATGCTCTTTTATGACGGCACAAATGTCGCCACCACCAATTGGGGCATCAATATCGTGCCCAAGACCACGGGCGACGTCTTGCTGGGTAGGGACATGAGCCTGGAGACAAATAATTATTTCGGCGGCCTGATGGACGAAATGAGCATCTACAATCGCGCGCTGTCCGACGCCGAAATCGCGGCGATCTATTCCGTGTCCGCCTATACGACGAACCGTCTGGTTGGCAAATTCGATCCGGCCGTCACGCCGCCGTTGAGTCTGGCCGAAGCCCAGGTGGCGTTGGGCAATATGACCAATACGATTCTGGGAGAAAACAACACCTGGCAGGAAGGCAATTTCACTTTCGTAGCCCAAACCAATGTTTATCCAATGCAGATCAAGGGCATCGAGCCGGGTATGTTGTTGGATTCCTTTGGAGTCAGTGAGGCGCCGCTCGGCAATATGTATTATCTGCCTGAGCAGGCATTGGATGAATTGAAGAGCCAGCCTGCCAACGGCGTTTGGACGCTTGAAATCTGGGACACACGCAACAACACCCTCGCCACCAATGCGGATTTGTTGAGCTGGCAGATGCAGTTGATTTTGCAGACGAACAATCCCCCGCCGGTTTCCATTGGTTCGCAGGAGCCAACCGCGATCACCATTCCACCCGGCCAAATCGTTACCCTGGCCGTGCCAGTGCCTGTCTGGGCCAGTGCCGCCACCAACATTCTCGTTTCATCCACCGAGCCGCTGAACGTGTACTTTAATGCGAATAACCCGCCGTCTGGTTCGGTTCCCCCGGACACCCTCCTGTTTAATGGAACAAGCGGAAGCGCCACGTTGATCACAAACCTTCCGCCACCCAATATCACCGCGGGGCAGACCTATTACATCGGCCTGCAAAACACGGGTCCCCATGCCGCTTCCGCCGTGTTCCAGGTGGACTTTAACATCACGGCTCTGACCAACGATGTCCCCTACAACGACACGCTTGTCACAAACGACTCGTATCGCTACTTCAGCTTTGATGTCACCTCCACCAACGCCTATGAAGCGACCTTCCAGCTCCTGCGCATGAACGGCAACGCCGACCTCGTCGTCAGCAAAGGCGTATTGCCGAACCTGACCGGCGCGGACTACGGCAGTTTCAACAGCGGCTGGGCCAACGAGAATATCTATGTGCTCACCAATTCCACGCCCGTGCCGCTTTCGCCGGGCATATGGTATCTGGGCGTCTTCAACCGCGATACCCATGCCGTGGACTATACCGTCCTGGCCCAGGAATTGGATTTGAACCCGCTGACATTAACAACCAGCAACAGCCTGATTCAGTTGACCAATGGCGTTCCGTTTGATTATACCGCCGGACCGGGCGCGGATTTGACGAACTTCTTCTATTTCAGTGTCACCAATCCGGTCACGATTGATACCAATGGCGTTGCAATCACAAACTACGTCGGCTCGATCCACTTCGAATTGTACAACCTCACCGGCAATGGCGATTTAACGGTGGAGACAAACGAGCCGCCATTCGCCCCGCCGTTCTTCCAAAGCAGCGACGAACCAGGCACAGTCCCTGAGTATATCCAAATCACCACCAACAACGCTCTCACAAACCTGGCCGCGACGTGGTATCTGGGCGTTCCCAACGAAACGACAAATTTAATCCATTTCACCATCATCGCCGTTATTGACACAAACAATTACTTTCCCGCCTTCCCCGGCGCTGAAGGCGCGGGCGCCAGCGCGCTGGGCGGAAGCTGGAGAAATGGATATACCAACAATACCGTCTATCACGTCACCAGCCTGGATGACTCAGGCCCAGGCACTTTGCGCGACGCTGTCAGTTCCACCAATCGAACAATTATTTTCGATACATCCGGCGTCATTTACCTGCAAACGCCGCTGATCATTACCAATTCATATCTGACCGTTGAGGGACAAACAGCGCCTGCCGGTGGTATCACCGTCGCTGGCGCGTCCACGATAGTCTCCACCAATGTCCACGACGTCGTCCTGCGCTATCTCCGTTTCCGCCCGGTTTATTCGGGTCAAAATTTATTTATTCCGGCTTATAGCAGCGACGTTTTATACAAGATTAGTCCGGCTGGCGTGACAAGTCCCTTCGTCACCTCCGGGCTGAACTATCCGTTTGGAACCGCGATCAACAGCTCCGGCGATCTGTTTGTAGCGAATACGGACAACAACGTTGGGGGCGGCAATATCACGGAAATTACGCCAGCAGGAGCGGAAAGTATATTTCCTTCCGGTTCGGATCCTGTTGAATTGGCCTTTGACGGTGCTGGAAATTTGTTCGAAGACGACAGCGACGCCGGCGCTATCTACGAACATTCAACAAGCGGAGTGCAGACCACCTTTGCCACAGGGTTGGGCTGGACTTTGGGGTTGGCATTTAACAACGACGGCGACTTATTTGTAGAGAGTTCGTCATCCGGTGACGTCACCGAAATCGCGCCGGGCGGAACGCAACGCGTTTTTGCCACGGGTATCGCGAACCCTCAGGGAATCACATGCGACCGCGCTGGCGATGTCTATATTGCGAATGCTGATGTAATCTATAAATACAACGTCGCTGGCGTGCGAAGCACCGTTGCCTCAATTAATAGTCTCCAAAGTCTGATATTGGATAACGCCGGTGATTTATACGTCTCGACAAGTGCAGGCTCCAGCCCGGCGCCCATTATAGAGATCACGCCCAACGGGGCGCAAAAGACCATTGCCTCAATAGCCAATATTCCTGAAATCCTGGCCATCGGTGCTCCGGTCCCCGGACTGACGACGGGCCTGGGCGGCGATGCCTTGCAATTTGATACAGTGTCAAATGTAATAGCCGACCATATTTCCGCCCTGTGGAGTTC
>JBOHXA010000018.1:0-17889 GCA_050737335.1 Limisphaerales bacterium
CCTTATTGAACATGCCCCGTGAATATGAATATATTTTGGTGAGATAAAAGCTGAAGACATAGCCCCAAACCAACATGATTAAATCCACAAAACCCGGTCCAGTATCCAATGTTACCCCGGCCCTCCACCGCGTCTCCAGCCTCGTCGCCAACGGCGTCCCAATCCGCCTCGCTTTGAACCCGTTACCCCCGGTCGCCTGCAAAAACCAACTCCAGAAACATCCCCAACCCGCCTCCGTGCAATCCGACGCCAAAATCAGGTTCCCTGATACAACAACCGACCTTTCAGCCCTTCAATTTCCTTCCAATGCTCGTTACTGGAACACAGAAATTTCCAAAGTCGAGTCGCGTTTTCTAACTGTCTCCTGCATTTTGCACACATTGCGAATGTCAAGACTTGTAATACATTGCAACCAGCTCAAATTCAATGACTTTCTCCCGCCTGTCCCTCATGGCCCTGGCAAGGAGGGTCGAAAATATTCCCGATTGATGGGGGGACAGATCTCCAGCGCTTTTTCCTTACACACGTCAAAAATAAAAATATATAAATACCGGACCGGACCGGGGGCGGACCTGCCCCTCCGCCAGTCCCCAGCCGTGCGCTATGAGAATAAAGTAAATCTAACAATTTGGTCTTCCGCGCCTTCCCGGGACGAAGACGAGATTCCCCTTCGGCGTCTCGATATGCGGACCTATCGAGGCTGCCGGGCAAAATCTTGCCGACAGTGAAGATTCGAAAAACAAAGCGGAGAGGCGTGTTCGCGTCGCCTGTTTGTGCGTTTAAATGCTTTAACGTGTCACGCCTTCGCCAGGGTCACCCCCGGTTTGGCTTGGAGGGCGTTTTTGGAGAGGGTGATCAATTGCGAGAACCCGGCCGAATCCTGCGCGGCGATGTCCGCCAGGACCTTCCTGTCCAGTTCGCACTTGGCAGCTTTCAGGCCCTCCATGAAGCGACTATAGGTGAGGCCCGCAGCGCGGACGGCGGCGTTGATCCGAATTTGCCACAGGTAACGAAATTCGCGTTTGCGGCGACGACGGTCCCGGTAGGCGTACTGGCGGCCGTGATCCACAGCGTCGGACGCGTAGCGATAGAGCTTGCCCCGTTTGAGGCGAAAACCTTTGGCCGCGCGAATCATTCGCGTCCGGCGTTTGCGTGAAGCGGGAGAATTGGTGATGCGCATGGTGCGGTGAAAACGTTAAATATTAAGCGGTGGAATTAGCCCGTGAACGGAAGATTCTGTGTAATGCGATAGAGGTCGGTAGGATGGACCGTGGCGGCCTTGCCCAGGCGACGGAGCCGGTGCGCGTTTTTGCTTTGAGCCAGGTGGCGTCTTCCGGCGCGAAAGTGCAATGCCTTGCCCGTTGCGGTGATTTTAAACCGCTTCGCCACGGCTTTTCTGGTTTTGATGCCTTTGGGACGTCTCATAAATTATTCAAAAGAGCATTTATTCTATGCCTTTCTGGTTTGCAGGCAAGGGAAAATCAAAAAATTCTCCATTCGCCCATGCTCGGGTAACCCGTGCGTTTCGGACATTACGCGGGGTTGCGGGAGGACACGGACCCGGATGGTCCAAAACAAGTGGCGTGCCGATTGAGCTGCGTTGCCCTGCTGCGTTCGGCCGGCCCCCCGTAAACTATAACGGCAAGTGGCCCTCGCGAAGCTTTGTTCCGCTATTTCCTTGACAAAACATCGCGCATGCTGTAAGAGAAGGGCACATGGTAACTCTCGGGGTCAGCGTTCCCCCTTATGAAAATATTCAAATTCCTTTCGGTTGCCGTCATTTTCTCGTTTTTTGCATGTGCCGCTTCCACTTCTTTTGGGCAGGAGAGCACCAATTGGATTGACCTTACCGACTGGGTGCAGACTATCGCGCCTTCGGAAGATTGGAACTCCATCGTCTGCTCCTGGGACGGGACGAAATTGGCCGCCGCAGCCAATGCAAATGGCGGAATTTTCACTTCCACAAATTCCGGGGCCGCTTGGACGCTCCAAACGAATGCCCCGATTTCCGCGGATTGGACGGCCGTGGCGTCTTCATCGAACGGGACCCGATTAGTGGCTGTGGCTTGGAACGGCGGCATTTGGACTTCCACTAATTCAGGAACGCTCTGGAGCCAGCAGACTAATGCGCCGGTTACAAATTGGTGGTCAGTCGCCTCATCGGCCGATGGGAGCAACCTCGCAGCCGCCAGCGGCGCTGGCATTTCGCAAGGCGGCATTTGGACCTCGACCAATGCCGGCTTAACCTGGACGCAAAGCATGGCCCCGCCCGAAAATTGGTATTCTCTCGCCTCGTCCGCAAATGGCCGGAACCTTGCCGCTGTGGCCCTGGACGGCGACATTTGGACATCAACCGATGCGGGGACAAGCTGGATATCCCGCACCAACGTCGCGAATGCGTATTGGTTTTGTGTCGCTTCATCATCCAGCGGAACCAATTTGTTTGCCGCTGATGATGGCGGAGGGATTTGGAAGTCCACCAATTCGGGCACGAGGTGGGTGCCAACAATCGCGCCCGATGAAAACTGGGAATCAGTGGCCGTGTCTGCAGATGGCGCTAAAGTGGTGGCAGTCGCTTGGGATGATGGAATCTGGATTTCGACAAATTCCGGCGCGGCATGGATACCAGCGGATGCCCCGGCGGGAAACGAATGGTTTTCCGCGGCTTGTTCCGCGGATGGCGCGAGAATGGTGGCCGCGGTTTATGATGACGGCGGGATTTGGTCGGCAGACGCCGTCCAACCATTGAATGGCCCTCTATTAAGTATCAGCCAGTCTCCGGGTTCTCTTGTCCTTTCATGGCAGAATGTTGGCGGCTGGAGCCTTTATCAAAACGTGAGTCCCGCCAAGGCAAACGGATGGACAGCCAGCAGCGGCATCGCTCAAAAGAATGGCATCAATTATTTGACGATCTCAATGCCGCTCGCCGGTAATATGTTTTTTAGGCTTGGCCATTGAGGATGGCGGGAAATTTCTCCTTTGGCTAAAATATTCTTCACTAGGGCCATTGAGTTAAAACCCGATTCAGCCAAATCGCATAATTAGCGCGGCGATTGTGGAAGACAAGCGAAGCCGAGGCCCTGGCTGATTTCGACAGAGCCGTGATAATGGTGGCGCCGAGTGATGTTGAAAGAGCGATCTGTTTAGGACCAACGAGGGAAGGATTCCGGACGAATCGGGATAGGCCGATACGGATTTCAAAACCGCCAGCGGTGAAAAGAATTCTCTTTAATTTCCCCGGAGTGGCGAATGATTTTGGTAGAGCTTAATGTCCGATTCCAGGCTGGCGGTCAATTCCTTGTCTGAAACGGCCAGTGCCAATGCCTTTTGCGCCGTGGATACCGCTTCGGTGAACCGGCCGGTTTCCGCGTAGGCCGCGGCGAGTGTGCGAAGGACTTCAGGGTCCTGGCCGCCGGACAGTTGATTGGCCTGGCTGGCCAAAGCCACAGCGCGCCTTCCATTGCGAATTGAAGGATCGGGCCATGTCGCCAGTACCCAGGCGAGGCCCTTTTGCGCGGAGACGAAGTTTGGCTGGAGGGTGATTGCTCTTTCAAACGCAGAAATGGCCTGGGACGCCATCCCTTTACGGCGGAAGGCGGCGCCAAGACTATTGTATGCTGCCGCGGAATCCGGTCGAAGTGCCGTGAGTTTTTGGAACTGGACAATCGCATCATCCACGCGACCCGCCAAAAGTAAGCTATAACCAAGGTTGTTAAGGGCTTCGGGAAAATTGGGTTCCGATTCCAGCGCTTTCTGATATTGGAGGATCGCTCTGTCCAACTGGCCTTTTTGAAATAAGATGTCGCCGAAACGTTTATGAATGTCGGCGGAGTCGGGTTGGAGAGCCAAAGCTTTCTGATATTCAGCAATCGCATCATCCGGCTTTCCATTCTGCAGAAGGACGTTTGCGAGGTCACTGTGGAAAACCGCCGATTGTGGCTCCAGTTGGATGGCCCGCCGGTATTGAGCGATGGCCTCCGCCATTCGTCCCACACGAAAGAGACAATAGGCCAAATAGCTGTGCGCCGCGGCGAAATCTGGTTGAAGTTCGAGTGCCTTTTGATATTGGGCTATAGCTTGGGCAAACATCCGTTTTTGGAGGAAGGCATTGCCCAGACCGCACCGATAAGGGGCGGATCCGGGATCGAGTTCGACGGCTTTTTGATATTGGGCAATGGCCTCATCGGTTTGAACTTTGTCGAGCAAGCATGTCGCCAAGTTGTTGCGCGCCTCGGCATAATCGGGCTGGATTTTCAAAACCCTTTCGTATTGCGCCATGGCGTCATTTATCCGTCCGATTTTGTAGTAGCAATAACCCAGATTATTGATGGCCTCGGGAAGAGACGGGTCAAACTCGATAGCTTTTTGGTAGTGGAGAATCGCCTGATCCAGCTTGCCCTCTTGGAGGAAAATGGTGCCCAGGCCGCACCAGGCCCCGGCGTATTCAGGCCAGATGACCAGGGCTCTTCGAAATTGCGCCTCAGCCTCGGTCCTTTTGCCCTCACTGAGTAAAAAATCACCATTAAAATAGCGGGTAATGGCATGTGCCTCGACGCTCGACAGCGCCGTCACGGCAAGCGAAAAGATCAGCAGCAAAGACCAGCCAAAACGGACGGCAGTCCGCAAAACGGGCAATCCAGCCAGCGCGCGTTCCACGCCCAAGATTCCAAATGCCGCCAGCAAAAGCAGGGCCGGCAAAAAATCAGATTCATAGCCGGAGCTGGAAGCGAAGAACAGGCAGAGAGTTGTGGCCGAAGCGAGAAGAAATAAAACAGTCGCCAGCGTAAACCACCGCAGACCCGAGGTTTCCTGCGGTGGTCTGCCGCGCCAGCCTAGCGGCGCGGCAAGTGCCAGCCAAACGATCGGATAATCGGCCAATATGCCGCTATATCCGGCGCCGGATCCATAGTATCGGGCCGGGAAGGGCAGAATTTGGACCGGTTTTAAGAATGGGAATTGTCCTGTCCAGCGCATGGGCTCAAAAAAATAGAAACGAAGATTGTACCACAGGTAGTCTAGGCTGAATTGTCGCGCGCCGTGATTTTGAAAGTTGGTCAATTGATAGTGCCAGCCGAATTCAAACGGACTATCAAAGCGCAACGCATTGTAAAGCATCAAGCCTGCCCCGATGAACGTCAACGGGATCACAGCCGCAAAAGTCAGCATCGCACCACGTCGGATCGGGCACTGCGCACGCCATGCCCGTGCCACGGGAATCAACAGGATAACCGCCCCAAACAATAATGACGGCCGCGAGCCAATTGCCAGGCCATAGGCAAGGCTGGCCATGGCCAGGTATTTCGTTTGTTGATTCGGCTTGTGCAATGAGCGCCATAGGGCCGCCAGGGACAGCATCGTGAATGCAAGGGCGCAACTTTTGGCCACTTCATGGACGTCACACGACGCCAGCATTTCCAGCGTGCCGGAGAGGAAACCCAACCCCAGAAGACCCGCCGTAGCGGCCCAGAGGTTCGCTTCCGGAAAGTAGCGTCGCCAGACGGCGCGCAACAGGCTTGCGGCAACGGCAAACCCAAGCGCAAAAAAAATAACAACGGCATGCTTATGGTCCAGGTAATGCCCGGTCAGCGTCGCGTACGGCCAAAACAGGACTAGCGCAGGCGTGATGCCGAAGTACAGGAACAGCTTGCCTTTGTAATAACTCATCTCATAAGCCAGGTGGTGAGGATCCCAGACGTAGGGCAGATTCGCGGCGGGATCGTACGGATCAGGAAGTTTGGCAAGGCCGGGCGAAGGTTCCCGTTTTACATTCAGTTGGCCTGACTGAAAACCCTGGACCAGAAGATTATAATAGGCATCCCGCGGACGCGAACTGGCCAATTCCAGCGCGGCCGGCTCAGCGCTCCAGGCATAGATTCCAATGATTAGCAATCCGACGAGGCCAAAGATAATCTCTTTGGCCGCATGAATCTCCGGCTTGGCTTCGGAATTGGCTTCTCCGCTCATCTAAATTGAGAAAAGGGCCGTACCCATTTGTTCATTTTATTCCGGCCAGCCGCTCCTTCCAGATTTTATAAAGTTCCACCGTCGCCCGCACATCACGCAGGCAGTATTCCGCAATGGCTCGAAATTTGCCTTCAGCCATTAGTTGGTTCACGTCCATGCCCGTGATGCCGTGGCTTTTGGGAGATTCGATTCCGAAGGCTTTGCAGTAAAAATCCAAATTGAACCGCCGCGCCGCGCCGTCACGCCCGCTGACGCTGTAAAAAGTCAATTGCTCCGCCAGGTCGCAGTGCGGCTCAGTTGCGTAACGATAACCGAGCCAGTTTTTTTTCGATATTGGCACGTTTAAAATGGCCGAGCGCAAGTAAACGAACGGCACGTCAAAGCCGCGGCCATTGAAGGTCACGACAAAATCAAACTTCCTCGCCGCGTCCCAGAATTGAGTCAGTAACTCCGATTCATCGGCGCATGGAATGACTTTCACCGGCGCCACGTCATCCACTTCCTCATGGAAATCGTCCGCCACGACGAGAGATTGGCCGCGTCCGGTATCGGCATTGACCATGGCGATGCACACGATCTGCGCGGTGAACGGCCATAGATTGCACATCTGGCGCAACTCGGCCCGGCGCGCTTCGCGCCCGGTTTCATCTGCGATCTTTTCGCACTCACGAAAAAGATATTCCTTCTGCGTCTCGTCGAAGTTTTCCAGGGGCAGTGCGGAAGTTTCAATGTCAAAAACAAGCGTGGCCACTGGAGAATTAACTACGAACAGGCGCCCTTCTCCAAGCTTATTTTTGAGAGCCAGGCTGTGAACCGAATCGTCAGGACAAAGTATGGAACATCGAGGGTGGAGCATCCCAAAATTCATTCTCATTCCTCCCTCTCCGTTTTCGCTGAGAGGGGATTGCCGCGATGCCGGATTGACTATAGAGTTCATCATGGAAACGACCCACGCGCCCGACTCGGCGGAGGATAAATTCTGCAAGGAATTGGGGGAATTGTTGGGGCAGGCCCACGATCTCGAGCAATTGACCCGCGCCCCCGCGGCAATGCCGCGCGTCGACGAACCGGCTCCCGTCGCCGTCCCTTTGCACGAGTCCATCCTGCCCGGCTCGGTCCTGGTCACCCTTTTTCGAAATCCGAAAACCGGACGCACAGTGTCCTTTAAGCGCGAGGAACTGGCGCAATTGGACGACATGACCGCGGATTACCTTCTGAAGTATTATGAGTCCCAATCCGTCCTCACTTGTGAAGATGGGGCGCGCCTGCGCAACTGCATTGAGGACTATACGCGACGGCTCTATCTATTGTCCCGACGCGGCGAATGGCGGGCCGGCGCCTTTGCCTGGAACGCGGCGCAGGAACAAACAGTCCTGCGCAGCCTGCTGCAACTGCAACTGCTGGTCGAATGCCTGGAAATTCTCACGCCGCCCCTGCTCACGGTCAAACAAATCGGCGGCGAGGAGTTCGACTTGATTGATGATATCCGGGGATTTGTGCGATTGACGGCGTTAGTGCTGTGGGAGCGTCTGGCTGCGGACGGCGTGGATGAACAAGCCTACGGTGCCCTTGCGGCATGCCTGTCCGCCCTGGCTGCCAGGGAGGATGACGCGGTCGCATTGATCGAATCCGGCTACGCCGCCTCCAAAGGCGAACCCATTGCCTTTGAAAAGTGGTTCGACAAAAGCGGGCATGCGGCAATGGAAAAAGTGGAAACAATGTTGCTGCCCGTCGAGAAGCGGGGGGTGGATGAAATCTTCAAACTTTTTTGCGCGCACGCCCTCGACCTGCAGTTGCAACCGGTGACCGTGGAGTTTGTCCGCCTGACGCTCCAAACGCTCGCCGCGGCGCTCGCCGCCATTGGTGGCGAGGTCTCCGATGCCTGCCGCAGGCGCATAGCCGTCGTATCGGCGCAGCTCACGAACATCTCCCGGCAATACGCCGCGGATTTCGCGGCGCGGGCCGCCGATCCCGGCGTCAGCGAGGAAGACCTGACCGCTATTTTGAAGGAACTCGACGCTCTCGTTGGGCTTGCGCCGGTCAAAAATGAGGTCCATCGTTCGACCAATTTTGCGCGGATGCAAATCTTGCGCCGGCAAGAGGGATTGCCCGTTCTGTCGGCGGGACTGCACAGTGTCTTTTTTGGCAATCCCGGCACGGGCAAAACCACCGTTGCGCGACTCATGGGCCGGATTTACAAATCACTGGGCCTCCTTCGGCGCGGCCACGTCGTGGAATGCGACCGTGGAAGACTCGTGGCCGAGTACGTCGGACAGACGGCCGTCCGCACTCACGCGGTGATTGACTCGGCTTTGGATGGAATTTTATTCATTGACGAGGCGTATTCGCTGGCCGGGGGCGGCGAGCAGGATTTTGGAAACGAGGCCATTGACACGCTTCTCAAACGGATGGAGGATGACCGCGATCGGCTGATCGTTATCGTGGCGGGCTATAACGAGCCTATGAAGAAATTTATCGCGTCCAATCCGGGCCTTGAATCTCGCTTCACGAATTACTTGAATTTTCCCGACTACGCCCCGGAGGAACTGCTCGAAATATTTCATCGCATGGCGGCGCAAAGCGGGCTGGTTTGCGCTCCGGAAGCGGAAAAGCGGGTCCTGGCCATTTGCCGGGTCCTCCATCAGGCTCGCAATGAACAGTTCGGCAACGCCCGCGAAATGCGAAATTTGTTTGAAGCGGCTGTCCGCAACCAAAGCACGCGTTTGATCAACAGCGGCAAGTCGGACCGGGACGCGCTCACCATGCTGGTCCCGGAAGATTTGCCGGAAAATTTCGAAGCCGGAATGCCATCCGCCCCCGCGGGCGTCTTCTCCTGAGGACCTGTTTACATGTGAATAACCTGCCAACAATAAAAATAAGTTTTGCTTCGTTGTCTCAAGCCGGTTGGCCACGATGAACAGACAATATGGCTACTGAAGAGCGAGTCCTTTCTTTCAAGCGAACCCTTTTTGAAGAAATTGGCGTATTTCAAGGCCTGAGCCAGGAAGTCGAAAAATATCTGCCGGCCGTCACCGCCCAATCCAACGTGCTTTACCTGAACCGTAGCGAAGCCGAAAAGGACAAGCATTACAAGCAGTTGATTCCGTACGCTTTGATTATCCATGGCGACAGGATATTGCGCTACCGGCGCGGCAAGGGCGGGCAGGAAACGCGATTGCACGGTTTGTATTCAGTCGGCGTCGGCGGCCATATTTCCGAGGAAGATACCGGCCTGTTCACAAAGGGTCCGGGCTACCATGAAGCCATGCGGCGGGAGTTGATGGAGGAAGTGGCCATTAACGTCACCAGAGAAATGGCCGTCGCAGTGATCAACGACGACAGCACGGATGTGGGCTGCGTCCATTTGGGAATTGTCCACGTCGTCTATGTGGCCGATGAGGTCATTGCCAATGGGCGCGACGGCATCGTAGGCGCTGAATTTATTCCCATCCGCGAAGCTGTGAAGAATCCGGACGCCTATGAATCCTGGTCCCGCTTCTGCCTGGAGAATCTCGATGCGCTGCTGGCAAAGGCCGCGGCGATTGCGCCTGTTACATTGCAGCGTTAAGAAGAAAAAACAGACGAAAAATGGATGCGACGTTTCCGAGGCTCTTGGAAACGATGGCGTTTCCATGCATTTGCGCTACTGCTCATGCGTCAACTTGAAGATGAGCACAAAAAGCAGAATAAACACCATCCAGATGAGCACCATGCGAATGTAAGGCAACCGCCCCAACAGAGTAAGCGTCGTGAGCGGACCAAGGTCGAACGGGCGCGGCGTCATCTTTGAGAGTTGAAATGCCGGGCCCGCGCGCAGGTACCCTTCGCGCATCGCGCTGACGAATTCCTCCGGCCATGGGCCAGGCTGCAGAAACTGGTCCTGCCATTTGCCGGGCATGTCGGCCAGCAGAAGCGCCAGCCGCCCGCGCGTCGAGAGGGTCCGGTCGCGCTGCTCGGGTGGAATTTGCAGCACGTCGGCAAACCATTCATTCACCAGCCGTTCCATTTCTTCAACCGCCAGTTCTGTGGCGGACCGGCTGGGTTCAGACACGGCGCGAGTCATGGCGCGGTCAAGCACACGAAGAACGGACTGCCCGAGCAGCGTTTTGTTGCGCACCCGAAGGGCGTAAAAATAATTTTCCACCTTCGCATAGGCTGCGTTCCATTCATCCAGTGGACGGCCTGCCAAAACATTGGCGTCCAGGAGTATCGGATCGGGTGTTGGATTTGGTGCCATGACTAATAAATTGACGCTAAGGTCGGGTCCATTGATAAATCCATGTTTCGCCGATGGGCCTTTTGTTTTGTTGGAGTGTGCAGCGAAGGTTCACGGGGGTATTATTGGTGGGTGGCTGCATTTTCAGAACGGCGCGCCACGTTTTCTCGAACGGGTTCCAAACCACCTGATTGGCGACGATCGTCGCGTTACGGGTGCAATTGACGATAGCGACCGGCGGATTCGTCGGCGCGATTTTCAGCAAATCCGGCCCGGTAAAATCAATCATTATCTCGCGGTCATCAGATCCCTTGGATATGCCAACGCGCGTTGCAACAACTTTATCAGGCGGCGAGAATTTCCTATGGATCTCGCGCGTCCAATAAAGTGTATAGCTGAAACGCCAGGGCTGCAGTGGGCGCGGTACGATTTTTGGACTCCAAAAAGCCACGATGTTGTCCGCGTCTTCCGTTGCACCATTTAGCTCCACCAGATGCAAATTGCCGTCGGTCCAGTTGGTGCCGCGCGGTTCGACCCATACGCTCGGCTCGTCCTGATGATCCGTAAACAAGTCCTGATAAGCGGTGAAATGACGTTCGCGCTGCATCAGGCCAAAACCCCTAAAATGCGGCGCGGCGAAAACCTGGTGCAGCGTGTTCCTCGGATTGTAGAGAGGTTCCCACAGCCGCTCGCCATTGGACATTGCCATCATGAATCCGTCGGAATCGTGAACTTCCGTTCGGTAATCGTCAGGTTTGTCCTCCGTGGTTTTGCCGAACCAACAACTGCTCGTCAACGCCGCCATGCCCACCAGGTTGATTGGCCTTATGTTAAGGCCGTTCTGAAGAATAACGCTGGGTTCACGGAGATAAATCACTGCATCCACGTCAACGATCGTCGTGTTGCCCGGACGGAGGTTAAACTCGTAGGCGCCGGCGCAACTTTGAGAATCCAGGATGCCGTAGAACGTGAGGTTCGTGGCGTCCTTCGCGGGTTTGCCAAGCCACCAATCGGTGAAAACCGGGAACTCCTCGTTTCGATCGGTCTCTCCGCAGTTCAGCGCCAGCCCCCGCGCCGACATGCCATAGGTCTGGCCCTTGCCGAGCACGCGAAAATAACTGGCTCCGGCAAAAACCGCCAGGTCGTCGAACACGTTTGGTTTATTCAACTGATACACGATCTTAAATCCCCCATAACCCAGGTTGCGTGGAATTTCATTCTTGATCGTCAAATTGCCGTAATCGAAGAAATCCTGAACAAATGGAATCCGTTGCGTATAGCCGGAAGTGAATTCATTGATTTGGACCGGTTCATTGTAAACGTAGCCAGGATGAAAAAACTCCACCCGAAATGGTAAATCATCTTCCGCCCAAAGTGCTTTGCCGGGAATAAAACGGATTTCGCGGTACTTGTCATAATTCAGGTTTGTCGCGTTCAACACGGGCGGGAGGGTCAGGTGGGGTGCATGGTAGGCATGCTGTGCCCTGGCCAGCGCCAGTTTGGCCACATAATCCAAATTCACTACCACCGCCTGCGGCGCGGACGCCGCGCTCAAAGCGAAGGCGATGACAAAAATTGCGATAAAACAGCCTCGGCACATTCCGTAACAAGAGAGCGCAAATCCGAAAAAATTCAATTAAAAACTGATAAGCATTTGAACTTCAACGGCTTGACCGCGCCTAATTGTTCGGGTCCACAATGTGAATATCAATCCCCGGCGCGTGGTGCATGAAAAAATCCAGGACATTGGGCCGATTATACTGCCACCACTTGCGCTCACTGGTGCCGATCACCACCAGATTCACGTCGTTCTTGCGGCAGTAATCCAGCAACGCATGGCACACGTTTTCGCTTTCCAAAACTGTCACGCTGCCGCCCAATTCCGTGGCAAGCTGAACGTTTTGCATAAATTTACGCTGCACGTCCGATGAGATGCGGTTGGGGTCTTCGCTCTTGCGGCGGACATAAACGGCCATCCACTCGCGATTAAGCCGCCCGGCCAGCCGCGACGCCGCCCGCAGCAATCGCGCTGTCGAACCCGGATTGGTGCTGAAAAAAACGGCGACTTTTTCGCTGACATCGGTCGGCGCCTTGTTCCCGAGGCGCGGACGGCGGTCCAGCGCGGCGGCTGTCTCCCGCAAGGCCAGCTCGCGCAATGTGTTTAAATTGTTTTCGGTGAAGAAATTTTCCAGCGCCGCTGTGGCGCGTTCCGCCGGGTAGATTTTGCCGCTCTTCATTCGCTCCCGCAGTTCTTCGGCGGTCAGATCAATGTTTACAATCTGGTCCGCTTCCAGAACGAACCGGTCCGGCACACGCTCGCGCACGTCCACACCCGTCGCGCGCAGGACCGTGTCATGCAGGCTCTCGAAGTGCTGGATGTTCATTGCGGTGATAATGTTGATACCCGCCAGAAGCAAATCATGGACTTCCAGGAAACGCTTGGAGTATTGTGATCCGGCCACGTTCGAATATGGCAGTTCATCAATAATACATACCGTTGGATAACGTTTGAAGATGGCCTCCACGTCGAGCGTTTCGACATGGGTATTACCGTGGGGAGTAATCTTTCGCGGAATAATTTCCAGTCCATCGAGTAACGCCCCCGTCTCCTGGCGTCCGTGCGTTTCCACCCAGCCGATGACCACGTCCACACCTGCTTTCTTTAGACGATGCCCTTCTTCGAGCATGGCATAGGTTTTGCCCACCCCGGCGGCGTGGCCAAGATAGATTTTGAGTTTCCCAAGTCGGCTCTTTTCAATGAGCCGCAGGAAATCTTCCGGCTTCAACCGCTCGACCGGCGCCTGGATTTGTTCCGCCACGCCAATAATGTGATGGCAAAATGGAAAAAGGAAAAAGGAAAAAGCGCCGCGCACGATAGGCTGGAATAGGCTCCCGGCCTCTCCAGCGGCGGAGCTTGCCCCAACCGGCCGGCTGACGGTGGTGGGTGGCCTGCCTCAAATCCGGAGCATTCCGGGCTCTACTCGCGCGTCGGGTAGCCGGATTTGGTCAATATTGCGCGCCTTTAACAAACTCAGTAAACGCCCCTTTTTGCGCCGCTACAACCGATGGATTCCCCATCAATTTATAAAACCATGTCTTTCCGGGCAGCATCACGACGACGCCTACGATTTCTGACGGTTGGCCGGTTTGGCTGTCCTTACCCGCCAGCTCCACAAGCTGGGCCTGCCCGCCCGGAACCTCAAATGTGATCGTGGGAATTTCGCCCACCGGCGGAAGTCCAAGCTGGCCGCGCCACCGGTTGACGTTAGCCTCAAGCCCCCCGCCGTCCCCGGCGGAAGAACTGACGTTGATGTTAGCCCAAGCGCCTTTGTCACTGGCTATCTTGAACTTCGCTACCAGAAACTGTCCTGCCGGAAGGGATTGCCAGCCAGCCGGAATAGTCCAATTCGGTTGGCCCGCTCCTGGCCCCGAAGTTTGCGGCGCAGCCATGTCGGAAATGTCCGGGTGGCCCGGCGGCAATTGCGGCTGCGACGGTTGTGAACCAAAATTTAATGACTTCAGAAATGCAATGAACGCCGGCTTTTGTTGTTCAACTAAATCGGCGTCTCCAATCATTTTGAAGAACCAGGCCGTACCGTCGCGGTGTTGTATGGCGCCAAGAATGCGGGTCGGAAAACGGCTGTTCGAGGCATTTTGTCCGCTCTCATCGTATAAGCTTGCTGGTTCGCCTCCAGCTTCGACATTTTCGGCTGAATTCTGCAACTCAGTATCCGACGCGTCCGGCAAACCGACCTGTCCTCGCCAGCGATTGACGTTGGCAAAATCGCCCCCCGCCATGCCGGGTAGCGGGACAATACTGACCTCGGCCGCCTCGCCATGCGCGCCGGCGATTTTAAACGAGGCAACGCGCATCTCGCTGGGAGGAACCGATGTCCAACCAACGGGATTTGTCCATGTGATTGGGGGGACGTTTTGCGCGTCCGATGGCATGACACCTGGCGGCATTTGGCCAGCCGGGTTGTCCGCCATGGGAACGGCTGGGTGGCCGGGCGGCAGGGTTTCAGTATTTGGGGGTGGAACCGACGACTTGGGCTGCGGTTGGTCCTGGTCCGCACTCACCTGATAAACCTCGACATTATCCCGATGACAGCCTATGGCAACCAGGAGCAACAATGTTGTCACCGACGTCACGACCATTTTTGAGGTCGCAAATTGCGCCCTTGGAGCGGCGTATTTGTTTTTATGGACCTTATTCTTTAATCGCATCAAATACAGATTAAACCACACAAACAAAGAAAGGAAACCAGGAATTCTGAACCTGAAAGCAATCTTATTCTTGCGCGCATCCGCATTTGCCTGAACGATAGGGCGGAAAACAGATGTCTTTTCCGACACGTTGATTTACGCCGTGCGCGCCGGGGGCCACATGAACGAGGATACGAAATGTTTGCCAATAAAGCAGCGCAAGAGGCACTGGGCGGTGTGGTGGCTTTTCCTGGTCTTATTGACCATGACAGTGATTCGGATTCGGCTCCTTGATACGCCGCTCGAACGGGACGAAGGAGGATTCGCCTACGGCGGCCAACTCATGCTGCAAGGGGTGTCAATTTATAGAGGGGCCTATACGGATGCTTTGAAATTGCCGGGAATTTGCGCGGCATACGCGGTTGCGATGGTATTATTCGGCCAGACTGCCGCCGGAATTCACGCTGCTGTCATTTTCGTTGTCCTGGCCACCGCCATTTTCGTTTTCTTACTGGCCCGGCGTATTTGCACCGAACCGGCCGCCGTTGTCGCTTCCGGAACCTACGCGCTTCTTTCCATCAGTCCGCCCTCTTTTGGACTGGCCGCGCACGAGACACATTTCGTCATGCTGCCGGCCCTTGCCGGGATTTTTCTGCTGCTCCAGGATCCGGCACGGCAGCCCGGTTCAGCCCGGGTTTTTTTTGCCGGTCTTTTGCTGGGCCTCGCAATTATGATGAAACAAACTGGCGCGGTATTTGGCATATTCGCCGCCATTTGGCTGGCCCGGCGTGTACGAACCTCAATCAAACGATCCGTGGCCGGTCTGGCTTTGCCTCTGGCCTGGTTGGCGCTGGGCGGATTCCTGCCTTTCATTTTGACGTGCCTTTTGATCCTATGCGCCGGGGATTGGCCGAGGTTCTGGCTTTGGACCTTTAAATTTGCCGCTGCGCACGCGGAAATATTGCCCTTAAAACGCGGGATCGAAACCGCGATGGGTGTGGCCGGTCAGTTGTTTTCAGCCGATCCCGGCCTTTGGTCCCTCTCGCTGCTTGGCTTGATTTTACTCTTTGCGCGCCCTGTTTCGGCAGCATCGCGGTTTTTCGCAGGCACGTTTTTTCTTTTTTCGCTGGCGGCTGTCTATCCAGGTTGGCGAGGGCACTATTTTATTCAATTATTTCCGGCGGCAGGTCTGCTTTGCGGCATTGCATTTGACGTGCTCTCCGCCGTTGTGGCCCGTTGGAAGCTTTCCTTTTCACCGCGGCTGGTCCTGGTGCCAATATTTTTTGTCGCTATGGCGAGCCCTCTGCTTCAGTGGGAAGACCTCTATTTTACTTTCGGGCCCACTGCGGTTTCTCGCGCAATTTACGGTCTGAACCCATTTCCGGAAGCGATTGAAGTCGGGCATTATCTTCGAACGCATTGCCCGCCAGAGGGTCGTATCGCGGTGTTGGGGTCAGAAGCCGAGATTTATTTCTACAGCCATCGCCGCGCCGCAACGGGGTACACGGACGTGTATCCATTAATGGAGCCACAGCCGTATGCCCTCCAAATGCAAGAGGAAATGATCAGCCAAATCGAGCGGGCCAACCCCGATTATGTTGTTTTTGTTCATATCCCGGCCTCGTGGCTCCAATACTCAGACTCAAAAACTCTTATTCTGGACTGGTTCCCGAAATATCAGCGTGAGCGATTGCGTTTAGTCGGGTTAATCGAGATACCCGCAAACGGCGGCCCGGACCGGTACCGTTGGTTTGACGGAAATCCAGCGGTCGTTCAAACCAAAGCCCGGCTTTGGATCGCTATTTTCGCCGGAAAAAAGGCAAAAACATTGCAGGCGGCTTCTTTGCTGTTAAGATAATTCACGGCTGTGGCGGAAAACCAGCCGAACAAAAAACCGCAATGAATGCTGAACTGGTTAAATTTGCCGCGCGCATCGAAAGGGTCATGTCACACCCGGACTGCGGCTTCAACGAATTGGCCCTGGAACTTTACGGCCTGCAATTTAAATATAATCCGGCCTATAGGCTCATTTGTGAAGCCAAACAATTGAGGCCAGACAAAGTCCGGCATTGGTACGAAGCGCCCTTTGCGCACGCCTCAACTTTCAAGGAACTCGAACTGTCTTGCATTGATCCTGAAGAGCGAACATCGGTCTTCCATTCCAGCGGCACCACGGAGCAAAAACCCAGCCGGCACTTCCACTCTTGGGATTCATTGAAATTGTATGAGGGTTCTCTTTGGGCCGGTTTCGCCGAAAATCTTTTCCGCAATAATGCGGGGCGGACATCCTGCATGCCTTTTCGAGAGTCTTCCAGCCACCAGTTGACTGGGACGGATGGCAAATACGACTTGCTCATTCTCACCCCCTCTCCTGGCGCGGTTCCTCACTCTTCTCTGGTCCACATGTTCGAAACCGTCCGACGACATTTGGCCGCGCCGGAAACGGTCTTTGTGGCGAAGTTGGGCGGCGCTAACGCATGGGTCATTGATTTCAAAGCAGCGCTGGCCGCCCTGCGGATAGGCGATGAACCCAAATTGATCCTGGGCACGGCATTTTCATTTGTTCATCTCCTGGATTCTCTCGCGGAATCAAGTGTGCGCCTGCAATTGCCGATCGGGTCGCGAGTCATGGAAACGGGCGGATACAAAAATCGCTCCCGCGCAATGCCAAAAACGGAACTGCATTCGCTGATCATGGAATATCTAGGAATTCCCCACGAAAATATCATCTGCGAATACGGCATGAGCGAACTTGGCTCGCAGGCGTACGACACCGGGAATCCGGAGCGTTATTTTCATTTTCCGGCCTGGACAGGCGTGCAAATCGTCTCACCCGAAACCGGGTTTGAAGTGAGTGAAGGTGAAACCGGTCTGGTTCGAATTTTTGACCTGGCAAACGTATTTTCGGTGGCCGCCATTCAAACGGAGGATCTGGCCATTCGCCGCGGCTGCGGCTTCGAATTAATTGGCCGGGCAGCGTTGGCCGAAGTGCGGGGTTGTTCCGTGATGACGGTCTGACAAGATGATGAATCTGCCCAACTATTTTTTAGCGGATTTGCCGCCCGAAGCCACGCTGTCTCCGCTCATGATTTCGGAGGCGTGCCAGACGTTGAGGCGCAATCGCGAACAGTATTTGGCAAACCGTTCTCTGCCAGGCATGATGAATTTGCTGGCGAGGCTCACTGAGGATTGGCTGGAACCGGAATATCCCTATCGCAAATTTGCACTCGAAAACGCGGCGAAATCCGGATTTCCGCGGGCCACGCTCGAACGCGGCATGGACAATTTTTTCAAGCAGTTGACGCGCAATAATCTTCGGGCATTGATTGTCCAGGAACTCGGAGATGGCTTGGATGCTTCGGGTGGCCGGGTCGAGCCCATCCGGACATTCCAGAATTCAGCCTCAACGCCAATGATCCGCTTTTGGCGTGGGCCCGAATTTCAGGTGCATATTGGCGCGGGCAACATTCCTAATCCCGCCATGATGAGCCTCATTTTAGGGT
>JBOHXA010000019.1:0-12305 GCA_050737335.1 Limisphaerales bacterium
TTACAGGAGGGCGTGGCGTCCCAGCAAGCCACTCAAGATCCGCAATTGCGCGAGTTGCGCGCGGCGGCAAAGTTTTTGACCGAGTTGGGGCGATCCGGACGATTGCCCGGGATTTTTGCGCATCATGGCCATGAACAAGTGACTACCGGGACGTTGCCATCCAACAAAGAGGTGGAATATCCATTCCTTGTGACCTTTCACGTCAACGAGGTCGGCGAAACATCTAGTAATCACTACACGTTGGAGCAGGCCATGAAGGATGCGCCATGGCAATTGGACAAAGCCTGGCGGACAGGTCCGCAAGGTCACGCGATCACGGAATGGCCGGTCAAGTAACAAGCCATGAAGACCGAATTCATCCTCTGCCTCGCGCTGGTTTTGGGCGGCGGGTTGCTGGCGCTCTTGTTCGACTTGATTATCAACCTGCACGCGAATTTCTTCTGGATGGACTCGACAAGTATCTTGCGCCGGATCAGGACACTTTGGAAAGTTCACGTCATAATCCTGCGTTTTACGAATTGCAAAAATTGGGAGATGCGAAATTGATTTCGGCGATTGAGACCAAAGCAGCCGCCGCGACCCGCAAAAGACTTCAACTCGTATTGCCGCGCCTCGTTGAACGGATGCGCATCAATAATTTGCCGACGGATGAATTAAAACGAATTGCCACGGAAGAAAAGAATTTGAACCGCCGATTGCCGGCGATTGAAGTTTTGGGCGATACGGGCGAAGCCGATGAACTGCCTTTTTTGGAATCACTGTTGCCACAAGCGGAGCAGTATCGCGGCCTGCAAGGACAGCGAGATAATATTGTCAGTGTCGTGAAGGCCGCAATCCGAAACGTCCAGTTGCATAACTGGCGTGAATTTTCAAAATGAATTTGTCCATGAAAGCCAAGCTCCTCCTCTGCCTCGCGCTGGTTTTGGGCAGGCTCGCGAACCGTCCGCCATTGACTATGTTTCCACTTTGCGGGTCGGCATGACGTTGCCGGAGGTGGACATGCTTTCGAGAAATTACTTGCCCGCCCTCGATGAAATCCGGAACTATCCCGTAGCCTGCGCCGAAGGGCACGAATACCGATGCGTATTCGGGCGCCATGCCGGCGAGGTTATGTTGAAATTTAATTCCTCTTACCGGCTTGTCAGTTGGAAGGGAAGCTCACCGTGACCCGCTGTTCGGGGGTTTGCCGGGAAATATCCGCCGCTATACGGGCGGAGACGGCGCCCCGATGAACGGGGACGTCCGCCGCCACCCGCCATCGCGGATCGCTAATTGTTGCCTCCCTGTTTTCTTTTGCGACGATGGTTCTTTCTTTTATGCGGCTTTGCGCATCTGGTCAATCTTGCCAGGGCCAGCCTCGATATCCATCTCGTGTTCTTTCCAGACTTCGAATCCGCCTTCCAATTCCATGACTGGAAACCACTTGGCCGCAAAGGTGGCGCAGGCATTGGCGCCGAGATGGCATTGTTGTGTATAACAATAGACGACGTTAATTTTGTCGCGGCTTAGACCATGCGGGTTTTCCCAGGCGGGGCGGGGCAGATTAATCGCGCCGGGGATATGGCCTTTCTCGTAGTCTTCGGCCTCCCGCACGTCCACCACATTGACGTTGCCGGATTGGATCATTCGGGACAATTCAACGGGACCGGTTGTGAAGGCGACTTTGTGTTCAAAAAACTCCTTCGCCTTTTGACCGTCTTGAATACTTGCACTTGGCATAATAACCTCCTTTTTTCCTTTGGTTCTTATTTTGTGACGGGCCGGAAGAAATTCCGGCGGGAGATTTTAACCTATGCGCGTTCTTTCTTTTGTCAAATCGGAGTTGAAAGCGCGGAAGCGTTTTCTTCTGACGGTTTTTGAAACACGATGAGGGGATTATGCAGTCCCATAAGCGCGCGGGCCCGCATCCCGGCTCGCACGGACCTATAAGCTTTGGGAAGGCCCGGCTAATTTGGACGAGGCCGGGACATAAACTGTTCCGGTCTTTATCTGGCGCTTGACCTGGTTCAACGCGGCCAACAATTGCGGGTCACCGTAGGATTGCACCTCGGCGGGCGTCATTTCCTCGATTACCGCCGGTTGCAGTGGCATGACATCCTGAGGGAGGCTCACTTCAATTTCCGGCGAGATTCCCCGATGCCAGAATGATTTGCCATCCGGCGTTAGCCATTCGGCGACAGCCAAAAGCATGGCCGAGCCGTTCAACAGATGAAATTCATTCAGGACCGTGCCGGTGCCGAAAGTGGTTTCGCCAATCAATTTGGCCCGGTGCGCGTCGCGCAATGCGCCCGCCACAATTTCGGCCGCGCTCGCTGAACCGCGATTAATGAGCACCGTCATCGGGATATTTGTCGCCAAGCCGCCCGGGTCCACTGGCATGGGTGTGATTTGACCCTGAGCGTTCCGGACGAGCAGCACGTTTCCGCCCGGCAAAAACTGGCTTGCCACGCGGACGGCTTCATCCAAAATGCCGCCGGGATTATTGCGGAGGTCAAGAATCAACCCTTTCATTTGCTGCTTTTTGATTTTGCGCAGGGCCGCGCGGAGGTCACCGGACATGTGATCGTCGAACGCGGCGATCCGCACGTCCGCGACGTCGCTTCCGGGCAATCGAGTCCAGCTCACATCGCTCAGGGCGATTTCCGCGCGGACAATGGAGACAATGCGGAAGCGATGGGTTTTGGGATTGAAAATCCCCAAGTCCACTGACGAGCCGACCGGGCCGGTGATGTCGTTTACGACCTGATTGCTTGGCAAACCGGAGATTTCGCGGCCGTTCACGCTAATAATAATTTCACCCGGACGGAGACCGGCGCGTTGCGCCGGCGAGTTGTCCAGCGGCGTTTGAATGACAACCTGTTTATTCGAGTTCACCCCAAATTCCACGCCAATGCCTTTGAGTTTTCCGGTCTCGGTCACTTTGAGTTCCTTCACCATGTCCGGATTCAAGAAGACGCTATGGCCGGTATCGCCGAGCGCGTCCACCATGCCGCTAATGGCGCCATAGGTGAGCTGTTGATGGCTGACGTCGGCGCGGGCCACATAGTTGCGTTCGATAATGTTCCATGCCTGGGCGATCAAATGGAAATCAGCCCCGGCATCGGACGAAACGAAAGCCATCAGCGCCCAGCGATCGAACAGGACGCCCAGGCCCAAGCCGAAAACGAAGAAGAGGGCCAGTTGAAAACCGGGCCGAAGGCGGCGCGGTTGTCTTTCAATTGTAATGTTCATAAACAAAAAGCATGACCGTTGCGCGGGAGTTCCAGCGTTTTCCGAACCATTAACCGTGTCAATTGGCCAGCCATGGTCGTCTTGAATCGTGACAGATGCAAATGGGAAAACGTTTGACACGTTGAAAAGTCAAAAGGCAGGAAGTTGACGTTTGGCCTCGCGTGGCGTTGCTTTGCGCCGGGATGAGGCCGACGGGCACACGTAAAGCGGCGAGAAAGACGGACGGCAGGCCAATGGATCAAAAATGGCCTGGATTATGCTTCTTTCCTAGTGATGACGAATGCACAGCCGACAGAAACACATATTAATTGTGGATGATGAGCCGTTGGTTTGCCGGAGTGTTCAACTTCTTCTTGAAGCGGAGGGTTACGTCGTGGAACAGGCCAAAAATGGATACGAGGCGCTGGCCCTGTATGAACCCAATAAGTTCGACATGGTTTTCACGGATTACCTCATGCCCGAGATGAAAGGAGACAAACTGGCCGAAGCCATCAAACGCATTTCACCCAAACAGCCCGTTGTGATGCTGACCGCCTTCCCGGAAAAGCTTCAGTCGTCGGATTGCCCGTTGGGCGGCGTTGAATGCTTCATTTGCAAGCCGTTCGACCTCGACAATCTACAAACAGCGATCAGCCGATACGGGCGGGCGCTTTAAGCGTTGAGACGTTGAAAGGTTAAAATGTCGCCCGTTAACACGAGCGTTTCGCCTTCGCTTTAGTCAGGCAGCGGGCCGGCGACCTTTGCCTTGCGCGGCTTGAGGCGGCGGAATTTTTCCCGCACTTCCCGGGGCCGCGAGATCATAAGGCACTCGGTGCCGCCGGGACTTGACGATTTGATAGTAATGACCAGCGCGATACGCGCCTGGGCGGGGATTTGGTCCAGAGCGAAATGCCGGCGGGAGCCGCGCCGGCGCATGGCTGGCTCGGGAATGGCGAAACCCGGGACCAGGAGCAAATCGCGCACGATCCATACCCGGGGGTCATAATGGAGATAAAAGCGCCCTGACAGCCGGCGGTCGCCCATGGCACACCTCACGGAATCAAACGGGCCCGCCGCGATGTATTGGTCAAAGGGCCCTGGCTGGCCTTGTATCTCAAACCGGGATCGGCAGCCCGGGCAGCGCAGTTGACCGGTCCGGCCGTTGTCGCGATTGAGCTTATCGGATGAACAATTGGGACAATAAAGATTGCCTTGTGCCCAGCAATCCAACAGGACACGAGCGCGATCCCGGGGGTTTGCGCCCGCAATGGCCAGTTCAGTGGGCATTGAAAGATTCACGCCGGGAGATTAACAAAGGAAACAGAAAAATGGAAAAAGGAAAAAACCGGCTGATAGATTGCGGCTTGATATAAAATGAGCGATGTATTAACGATGAGAACATGAAAGCGACGATTAAAACGATGGCCGTTGTATTTGCCGCGACGATCCTGACCGGCGGCATGAGGGCACTATGCCAGGATACCGGCGGCACGGGATGGCCGCCCACTGTATGGGAATGGCCGAACAATAATTTCACGAACAAAGTCGTCGTGCCCACAGTAAAGTTCTACACCAATTCGCAGGCCGCTGTTGTCCATGAGCGGCAATATCGCGTGCGGCAGGAAGGGTCAACGGCCAAAGGAGCCGCATCCCTTCAAAGCGGCCCGCGCATCGAACTCCGGCCGCCGACGGGGTATATGCAATCCGATCCGTGGGTGCAGCGGGACCATCCCTGGGATATCAATCCAAACCTGCCGATCAGCGGCACACCCGGCGCCACGAACGGCACTGTCTTTGATGAGACAGGCGGCATTAATTACTCACGTTAAAGCGTTGACGCGTTCAAGCGGTTTTAGCAACCAGTGAAGGTTGAACGGCCGAATGGCTTGGAATAATTAGACGGCGCAGGCTCAAAAGTTCGAGTCTCGCCCGGCTTCCGCGCAGCCCGGGGGAAAGCGTTTTAACGTAGAAACGGCGCAACTTTTACTCTTCAACGGTTTTAGATCAATACACAGTATGCCGCAATTTTCTTATCGAGCGCGCCGCAGGTCGGGCGAACTGGTTGAAGGCGTTCTAGAGGTGGCCGATCGTCCCGCGGCGGTATCACAAATTGAGCGTCTTGGGCTTTTTCCTGTGGCTGTGGAGACGGGCAAAGCCGCCGGCGTCAAGGGCGCCGCGCGGCGCGGAAGCAAAGACATCCATCTGGCGGACCTCTTGCCGCCGACGTTACGGGCGCATTTGACGCAGACCCGCAAGCCCAAACTGCAGGAACTGGCCACCTTCACCCATCAACTGGCGAACTTGCTGAATTCCGGAATGACCCTGGTGACGGCGCTGGGCAGCATGGTCCATTTGGAATCCAAAGGCATTCCGGCGTCCGTCGCGCGCGATTTAAAAACCGAAGTGACTGAAGGCCGAAGCCTGTCCGACGCCATGGAGAAGCAGCCCCGAATCTTTTCCGACCTTTACGTCAACATGGTCCGGTCCGGCGAACAAAGCGGCTCCCTTGTTGAAGTGCTGCGGCGGATGGCATCGCACTTCAACCGCTTTGCCGACGTGCAGGCCAAATTCAAGTCCGCCATGATTTATCCGTGCATGGTGATATGCGTCGGTCTCGGCCTGGTCGTCTTTTTCATGAAATTCATCATGCCGCGGTTCGTGGAAATTTTTAACGGATTCAATGTGGTGCTGCCGCTGCCGACCCGGATGCTGATTCAGGGAAGCCGACTGTTCCAGAGTTACTGGTGGCTGCTGGTTGTGGTAGCCATCCTTATGGTCGTCCTGTTCAAACGATTTCAGGCCACCGTGACGGGCAGGAGACAAATTGACAACTGGAAAATGACCGCCCCCGTCGTGGGCAAGGTGATGAGATTGAATTTGTTCGCGCAGTTTTGCCGCACACTGGGGACGCTCCTGCACAACGGCGTGCCCGTCCTGACCGCTCTGCGGATCACCGAACAGGTCATGTCCAACGTGACCATCCGCGAGGCCACCGCCAAAACGCGCGAGGCCGTGACGGATGGCAAGACCCTGGCGCAGCCGCTGGCGCATTGCAAAATTTTCCCGCAATTAATGGTGGACCTGGTTCGCATCGGCGAAGAAACCGGCGACGTGCCCGGCGCGTTAAACAACCTGGCCGACACGTACGAAAGCGAACTGGACATCGCGCTGCGATTGATGACCCAACTCATCGAACCACTTTTGATCATCGTCATGGCCGTGATGGTGGGCTTTGTGCTGCTGAGCATTTTCCTGCCGCTGTTCAAGCTCATTTCGTCCATCCATTCATGAAAATTGAACGGCAACGCGCGCAGGAGCGGGCCGCCGCTTTTACGCTCATGGAAATAATGGTCGTGGTGGCCATTATCGGCTTGTGCGCGGCGATGAGTATTCCGGGAATTTTGCAAATGCGCCGGGAAGGCCCCCTGCGCAAAGCGGTCAATGACTTCCTGGAATTGTGCGAACGCGCCCGCGCCGGCGCGGTGCTCAAGGATACCACAGCGCGCCTGGTGTTTCATCCGCATGAGCGCCAAATCGAATTGCTGGGGGGCGACGCGAACCAGGCCCTCACCACCCGTTTGGGACATCATCCCATCATGTCCACTCAATTTGATCCCGACGTGACCATCCAATCGCTTTCTATCAGCCTTCAAAACTGCACCGACACACCCGAGTCCTGGGTCAATTTTTACGATAACGGCACGTGTGACGAAATGACGATGATTCTGTTGTGCAACGGCGAACGCGAAAGGATCAGCCTCGAACTCACCACCGCCCTGCCCACGGTCAAACAGTTGCAATGAGAATCTCGCGCCCCATCATCGCTCGTAGCGCGGGGTTCCAAAATGGCCCGTCGCGCGGCGGCGGGCGCCGTATGGATTTGGGAGGTTGCGCCATTGCGCGGCAACGCAATTCAAGGATTTCCGCATTTACCTTAATGGAAGTCATGATCGCCATCGGCGTTTTTTGCATTGGCGTCTTTGCCATCCTGGGATTGGTCGCCCAGGTCATGCGCGGCGCCCGTTTGCTCGACAAGCCGATGGTGGACGCCGGCCCGGTGGCCAGCCAAATCGCCGGGACCAATTCTCTGGTTGAAATTCAGGGCGTATCCGGCGACTTAAGCGAATTCCTGGGCGATAGATACAAGGGCTATGATTATGTTTATGGAATTGAGGAAGTAGAATCGAATCACCTGTACAAGGTGGAAATTTACGTGACGAGCGACACTCCCGGCAAGCCGGTGATTTCCAAAATGAACATCCGGCTTTTTCGCCCGCAATCGCCGCCCGGCTCTCTCGATTTCGGAGGTCAAACACATTGAAACCAAATCGGGCATCCCAGAACGCACGGGTCCGGATACACTCGGACGCCGTCCGCGATGGCCGCGGATTTACCCTGATCGAAATCATGCTGGCCCTGGCGATATTTACGTTGTTAATGGGGGCGCTTTACTCGACCTGGGTCCTGGTCATGCGCGCGACCACGGTTGGACGACGAACCGCCGCGCAACTGCAGCGCGAGCGCATATCGATGCAGACCCTTGAAGATTCTCTCACGTTTATCCAATCACACCAGGCGTCCATTGAGTACTACCTTTTTGACGTCCAAAATGGCGACTCGCCAATACTGAGTTTCGTCGCCTATCTGCCCGAGGACTTTCCGCGCAGCGGCGAATTCTTATCCGGCTCGGTGGGCGGGCCGCCCATGGATTTCCATCTGCGGCGTGTAACCTTTTCACTCCAGGCCGATGACGAGGGCGACGGCAAGGACCTCGTGATGCGGCAAAATCCGTTTCTCATGGACATGAGCGCCGTGGAACAGAATCATCCGCTGGTTTTGGCCAAAAACGTGACCGACTTTTTGATTGAATGCTGGGACACCAATACCATGCAATGGGACACCGAGTGGGACGCCACAAACATCATTCCGCCGCTCGTACGGGTGACGCTGGCGTTTGCAAACCCCAGTTCCGGCGACGAAACCCATCCGGCGCAGGTTGTTACGCGGCTTATTTCTTTTCCATCAACGACGATGCCAACCGCCGTGCAAACGCCGAGCGGCGGCAATTTTCCCGGGGGCAACCCTGCCAATAACCCTGCCATCAGCCCGCCCGGGGGAGCGGGAGGAGCAGGCCCAATCACTCCGCAGTCCATGACTATGCAGGGCCAGCCGCCGGATCTGGGCCAGCCGAATTTGCCGACCGGCCCGCCATCGCATGTGCCATAACTAATGAAACTGCAAACCAATCCCAAAGCCTCCAGGCATAGCTTCGCGCTTATCATCGCGTTGCTTGCGGTTTTTGTGCTTACGGCCAATGCCGCGGTGCTTTGGTATTCCATGCAGGTGGATATGAAGCTTGCATCGAAGTCCCAGAACAATCCGCAATTGCTTTGGCTGGGCCGTTCGGGCATGGAAGTGGCCAAGTGGATTCTGTCCGTGGAAGCCAACATCCCGGGCGAGCCTTACGATGCGCTTAATCAATACTGGGCCGGCGGCCCCGGCGGCCCCGGCGAAACCAATAGTCCCCTGGCCAATATTTCCATGGACCATTACCAAATCGGCAACGGCTGGGATTCCATAAAAATCACTGACCTGGAACGCAAGATAAATATCAATACCATCAATGAGGGATTGCTCAACCAGGTCCTCACATCCATGGGTGTGGACGCCAATGACATCCCGGTCGTGCGAGATTCGATCCTCGATTGGGTCCAGCCCGGCGATACTCCGCGGCTGGACGGCGCAAAGGACCAGTATTACATGAGCCTGACCCCTCCGTATTACTGCAAGGAAGCGCCCATGGATGACATTGGAGAATTGTTACTGATCAAAGGCGTCACCTGGGAGATGTTCACCGGCCAGAGCCCTCCAGGGGCCAAGCCCTCCGCGGCGCCCAAAGGATTTGATCGGTCCCCTTTCGATAATAACGGTTACGCCTTCGGGCTTAGAGACGTCTTCACGCCGTTTTCCAACGGCAAAATCAACATCAACACCGCGGACGCCAACGTGCTGCAGTGCATTCCCGGAGTGGACCCCTCGACCGCGGAGGCGATTATCAAAGAGCGCGCTGGTCCCGACGGCGTGGATGGCACCGGCGATGACACCCCATTCCGCAGTCCAGGCGACGCCCAGCGCGCCGGCATCAGTGCAGCAGCGGTACAGAACATCAGCCAATACTGCGGCGTGCGAAGCAGCACATTTCGCGTCGTCGTAACGGCACATTATTTGACCGACAGCCGCCAATACGTCGGCATCGTCTGGCGTCCCACGGGTACCGCCGCGAACATCCAGCTCGTGGAATTCTATGCCCAGCCCGAGGAAGCCCCCCCGGCTTCGGCCTCGGGGCAGGACCAGGCTCAAAATTAGCGAGTGCGATGCCTGGCGGGGATGGCGCTCTTCGCAAGTAGCGCTGACATCGCCGTCCTTTCCACCGTTTTCATCCGTGTCCATCCAAGGTGAGCGCCCATGTAACGGCTTTGGCGAATGAAAATCTCATAATCGGGACATGACCCATTACAAAAAAGACTACAGAAATTGCAACTAAATAGGATTTGGCTTGGTTCGCTGGATAATTTCTGTGCTTTTTGGAATATCAACCCAGATTTTCCCGTGAAAACCTTCATTTCAATTGTTGTCCCGGTTCTTTTGATGTCTCCCGCGTTCTTGCATGCCATTCCGGGCGACGAGCATTGGGATGCGCAATTTGGCGAGCCTGGCCTTGCCGGGACCAGCGGTTATGTTTACGCAATCACCACGCACAATGGCCAAACCTATGCCGGCGGACTTTTTACCGGCAGCATCACCAATACGCCCATCGAAGTTTGGAATGGGGCGCAATGGACCACGGTCGGGCGGGCGGAAGGTTATCCTCAAGCCATTGTTTATGACATGGCGTTTGTAGGTAATTACCTTTATATCGCCGGGAAGTTCACCAACGTCAACGGAGTTGCGGCCAATGGTCTCGCCCGGTGGGACGGCGCCAACTGGAGCAGTGTCGGTTTCGCCGGCACTGGATACGCTTTGGCGGTATCCGGCAACAACCTTTATGTAGCAGGAGGTTTTACCAACGCCGCGTCGGACGGTTCCGTGGCCACGAATATCGCCTGTTGGGACGGGGCGGCGTGGCATGAGCTCGGCGACGGTCTCGGGCTTCCCGGCAGCCTCACGGTCAGCGATTTCGGAAGATTTGCTGAAATGATTTGATAGTTTCTTCTGATTCAAGGATTTGAGCAGATTGGCATTTCGAGGGGCAATTTCTTTTTTGTTGACGCGCGTCGTGGTTTTGCTATCTATTCCATACCTATGGCTCAGATACATGATGTTGCCCGCAAATCCACCTGGTCCTTGCGCCAGCGCAAAGAGCGATTGCTTTCTCTGCTTGAGGTTGCCCCCGATTGCCTGCGCGCGTCGCTGGTGGAACGCTATTCCCGCTGCGGCAAGACCAACTGTCATTGCCACCGGGATGGCAGCAAGCATGGGCCGACCTATTTTCTGACTCAGTGTTTGGCGGTCGGCAAGATGAATAAATTCCAGCTCAAGACCCAGGCCCAGCGTCAAGCGGCCCAAGCAGGGATCGGCCATTTCCGCAAACTTCAGGAACAACTGGAGGAAATTTCCCAAATTAACGCCGAGTTGCTGCGGCGCAGCGAAAGGCCTCCGCGATGAATAACAGTGACGCCAGCCTCTTGAGCCGGTTTGTGCATTATGGCCAAAAGCGTTTCCAGTTGCCGTTGCTGGCAGCGGGGTTGACCGATCGGCGTGTGCAGCCGGCGATTCCTGCCCACCCGGTGGTTTTGAGCCTAATCTTGGGCGAAGTGGTCCACATCCCCAGCTTTCTGCAATTGCAGGAAGAAACCAGGGAACCGGCCTGGCAACGGTGGACGGGATACCACGCCCCGATCAGCCACGATACCTTTGGCTATGTCAGCGAGCGTTTGGATCCGGAGCAGTTGCGCCGGGCGGCGCGCTGGATCAACCGTCAACTCAAGCGGGGCAAGGCCTTTGAGGCGAACAAAATCAAGGGTCTGCTGTGTGTGAGTGTGGACGCCAACGAACAATTTTGCAGCGACCACCGCTGCTGCGAGCATTGTCTGGTGCGGGAAATCTCCTGTAAAAGCGCCGAGGGAGGGGAGGTCAAGAAAACGCAGTATTATCACAAGCAGGTCTATGCCCAGTTAAGCGGGCCCCAGTTGAGCGTGATTTTGGACTTTGAACCAATGCGCCGGGAGGAGGAGGAATGCGCCGCGGCTCTGCGAGTATTGCGGCGGTTGCGGCGGCAATACGGGCCGCGCTTTTTTGACGTGGTGGTGGTGGACTCGTGGTATGCCAAGGGGCCGTTTTTGAAAGCGGTGGTGGAGGAGTTGGGCTGGGCGGTGATTGCCGTGCTCAAGCAGGAGCGTTATGAGATTCATCAGGAGGCGTTGGCTTTGAGCCGAGGCAAAAAGCCCGACCAGGTGGTCGAGCGGGAGGCTCGCCGAGTGGAGGTTTGGGACGTGCGCTCCTTGCGCCTGAGCGAGAGCTATGACGCGCCGGTGCGAGTGGTTCGGGTGCGCGAACGGTGGAAGCAACGTCAACAACGGGGCGACGGATGGAGCCATGAAGAGAAGGAACAGAACTGGCTTTGGGTCGTCGCCGGGGACTTGGAGGGCTACGAGGGCGCCGTCATCCGGGACATCGGCCATTCGCGCTGGAAAATCGAAAACCATGCCTTCGGCCAACTGACCCAACATTGGCATTTGACCCACTGCTCCCATCACCATCCGGTGGCCGTCGTGGCGCTGCTGTGGATCAAAATCATCGCCTTCACCCTCTTTGAAGCCTTCGCCATTTTGTGCGGCAAACTGGTTCGTTCGGGCAAAACCACCTTCCAGGAGTTGCGCAAGCAGATTTACCGCTCGCTGTTCGCGGGTTCGCCCTTGCGGCTGTTCAGCGGTTGAAAAACAGGACCAACGCGGTGTCGAAAAACGGGATATTGAGGATGCCCCGGAAGACTCACCCCAAGTGAGCCTCAGAGGACCGTTTTGTCTCCGACGCCAGGAAGCCGGAAAGTCAAACGCAGGATGACTGCCCCGCTAAAAATCAAGCACCTGCCCAAA